>JAJDDS010000544.1 GCA_029260195.1 Phycisphaerae bacterium | reverse complement strand
CGGCAGTTAGTAACCGGAGCCAGCTAGAGAATCAGTTTTGGGAATTGGTCGACGAGAACCTGCCAGGCAGCGGTGCCTATGAGATCGTGAATGTCCGCGCTCTCGGCACGCTTCGAAAGGACCGGTATCAAGCAACAAGTCTGCGCGCCGATTATGGCAGTGGCGCCCATAGCTAAAATCGCACTTCGGCGCCAACCATGAGTTGCAAAGCAGCAGATCCTGGCAAGGCCAGCCGCGCCCAGGCTTAGAGTCGGAATTCCAAGCACCGACACGGCGGCTGACGCGCCTGAGAGAATAAGAAGTACACAACACTCAAGCGCGGCTATTGCCGTCAGGAGGGTAGCGGATAGGAGAAGGAGTGAACTCCTAGATTGATGATTGAACATCGGCATCTGAATACTCTCTGCAGGGCGCGCCACACTCGGGACAACGGCCGGAAGTATTGCCAGTCAGATTGTAGCCGCAAGACGAGCACGTGGTCGCGCCGGTTCGTAACGCAGCCCGATAAAAGTGCAGCACTACATGAAGAGTGAGTACAAAAAGAAGGAGCGACTCCAGCGTGACAAATTGGACGGAAAACCAAGTCTGCTGAGTGTTGCGCAAGTCTGTGAAATCCTGCGCAATGATCGAATGAAAGGAAACCGGGAGCCGTCGGAAGTGGAAGCCGTTTGGCAAGTCGGCGATTTGAATGCCGGCGGGGTGTATTTTGAGGAAAGTGAAGCCAAGGAAGGCCAAACTGACGTCCGCGGAGCGAGGTTGATCGGATCGATGGCGTAAAATGGATAAATCACATCTTCCGTCGCCGAATTCAAGGGTAATTAGAGGTAATTGACTCTCTGACGCATAGCGCCATGTGATGACTGCATAATGAGAGGTCGCAAGCCATACTGCGGCAACCATCACGGCAGACGTGATAGTGAGAGCAAGAATGGGCCGGGAGAGGCGCGGTGGACTAGCGGTCACGGGGAATTCTCCGAGGATGTGACAATACGAGAGGGATTGGTTCGGCGATTGCCAGGCATTACTTCAATCCATTCTCGGCAACCGGCTAATGGACCAGTCTGGCCTGGGATAGTCTCGCAGGGTACACTGTGGCCTTCACAGCTCAGGCAGATACAAGCGCCGCCACTTGAGTTGCAACAGTTGTGGCATTGTTGTTCGGAAGTCCCACAGGGGGCACAATCGTTATAGATCATCATGAGAGTACAAAGCGTCTGTTCGGCACAGTCTGGCGCGCAAGCGGCGAGGCCGAGCGCATCGGTGACATGCAGAGGCGCGATTGATTCGTATTCATATAGGCTAAGGCTGTTTATGCCAGGCATCTGCAGAGCAGTATCAATGTACTGGGCAATTGCGGAAAGGCTCGCAGCACCGCCGTGGTCCAGAATGTGATTAAGGCGGCCGTGGGGGGTCTCTTCAAATGGATCCCGAGTGAGGAACCGGCGGATTTGTGAATTGTAAAGGCGGAAACGGTTGTAGTAGAGGGCGGTCTCCTCATCGATCATTAGTCCCTGGTGCGCGAAAATGAATCCGTTGGCGCTGGTGCTCCGCCCCGGCTGGCGGGTGATGTCGGTTCCGGAGCCGGAATAGAGCTCGTCGAAGCGGGACTCATCAGCAATATCCACATCGCCGTCGTTATCGAAGTCGAACACCCGGCAAGCGCCGGTCACCGGCTGGCTGCCGTTCTTGCACGTGGTCAGGTTGGAGTCGTCGGTCGAGTCCAGATCCCCGTCGCCGTCGTAGTCGCCGTTAATGGTGTAGCTGTCGAACGTGGGCTCACCGTACGGTGTGTTGTGAATCCGGTCCAGCACCACGGCGTCGTAGTTGACGGTGGAGGTGACGTTCCAGTTGGCGTCTTGGAACACGAACATGCTTCCGTATCGCAGTTTCTCGAACAGGACGATCTCGTCAACGTACCGCGTGCCGTAGATGACCCGCGTGTCGACGTTCTCCGAGCCGTCCCGCGATTCCAGCATCTGCCACTGCTTATTGTAGTAGTAATACGTCGTACCGTTCAACCCCTCACCCAGTCCGACGGTGCCCGCCACGGATTTGTTGATCCGGCGGCCCAGGGCGTCGTATTCGTAGGTGGCGACCGTTTCCAGACCGTCCTCGGACTTGACGCTGACCATGCGGTTCCACGCATCGTAGGCGAATGTGAACGTCCCGTCGTTGAGCATGTTCCCGTTCTTGTCCCAGTCGTCCGGCGCGCCGTCGCTGTGGTCCGCGTTGAGCGCGACGCTGGTGTCGCTGAATGTGTCGGTGAAGTAGGTGTCGTCGATGACGTCGTCGGCGTTGGTGTCGAAGCCGATGACAATGTTCTCGAACTTGGGCTTCTCCCCAGCCAGGGCGAATCCGCCGTCTCCGATCGCCGAGGTGGAGATGTCGTTGAGCTTCTCGGTCCCGGCCACCCACACGCTGATGAGCTCGCCGACCAGGTTGATCTTCATGCTGATCGTCCCGGAAGCGGTGTGCGTGGTCTTGGCGAGTAGGCGTTCGGCGCCGTGGGATTTGAGGCGAAGGCTGATTCCGCTGGAAGTCAGTCTGACGCGGTAGTGGTTGTCGGGGTCTTGGTAACGGACCAGCGCGATCGCGTCGGCGCCGCCGTTGAGGTTCACGTCGTACTGAACGATGTAATCATCGCCGCTGAATCCATCGAGTAAAGCCACACCCGCGCCGCCTTGCCTCCGCTTCCGGCGTCTGACACAATTGACGTCATGGCTACGAACGCCACAACCATCCCCGGCCAAGTAGCCGCCGGCGGATTCGATGTCGCGGGGCGACCCTCCAGACGCAGCCGTCGCTGCCCGGCTAGCTTCGCGAGATCCGTCAAGCGTGACACTTCCTCGACCGCCTCCGCATGGCCCGGCATCCTCTCGGACACAAAGGCATCACGACGACGATGATGAGTTCCAAGTTCCGGCTCGAATGGGGTTCGATTTCGCCGACGACTGCCGTCGTCGCGGGGCTTCTGATGGTGGTGGGTGTTGCGATCGTGTGGACTGCGCTGGCACAGCGCCGTTCGGTCCGCGAGTCCACAGGCGAGGAGCAACTCGCCGCGAAGACTGCACCGAGCAAGTGGCGAACCGCGTGGAAGATGTTGCTCTCGGCCATCAAGCTGTTGCATCATGTCTTCCTCGCGTATGTAGTCCTTGCGATCTACATCATCGCGGGAAGAGAGAACGGGTTGCCGACCGTCGTCGTCGTTGTGGGGTTTCTGATGACGCTGGGTGTTGTGATCGGGGGGATTGCGCTCCTGCGGCGGCGTTCAGCCCGCGCGTTACTGGTCGAGGGGCAACACCCCTCAAGAACTGCGACGAGCGGGTGGCGATCCGCGTGGAATCTGGTGCTTCTGGCGATGAAGGTCTTGCTCTACGTTTTCGCCGTGATGTTAGGACTCACAAGCAACGGCATCGCGGGAGCAGCGACGGGGTTGTGGATTGTTACCGTGTTTCTGTTTTTGTGGCCGCGAGGGTTGATTCACGCCCCCCCGCCGGACGCGCGGCGTGACGCCAACAGGCTGGTGTTCGGCGCTCTTCTGGTTTTTTGCCTCGGTGTGGTGATCGCGCTGGTAAGCGCTACGGTCACGATCGGCCCTCCGGCATTACTGAGCCGATGACGCCCCGGGTTCCCAGGGTGGCCCGCGTCGCGAGGTCGTCACGCCGCCCCGTCCCCCCGTTTTCAAACCAGGGTTTGGGTCGGCCATTTACCTTCGGCGGCGAATGGCGGCGGCGCATCCCAGCAACAGCAGCAGGCCGGTCGTCGGCTCTGGAACGAACGACAGATTGTCGAACGCGCCGGACTGCGGGGCGTCGATTAGAAGTGATACAACGTCACTGCCGTTGAAGCCGGCTTCCACGAAGACCTCGGTGAACAGTCCGGCGATGTTCGGGGATTCCTGGGCGCCGCCCGTGAAATCGATCGTCGCCACACCAGGAGCGCCTTCGGTGATGTCCCCGGTGTAGGCGCTCGGGATGGTCACCATCCGCGTCCGTCCCATGCCATCGGTCAGCGTCATGGTCACGTCGCCGACATCCAGATCGATCACATCGATGGACTCCACGCCGACCGCGAATCCGGCGGGGGAGAAGTCGAAGGTAATCGCGCCACCGTCGTTCGCGTCGTTCGGGATTTCGAAGACCGACCCCGAAGAGCCTGGGAAATCGGGGCTTTGCAGGATCAGAATGTTGCCCATGTCCAGAAGCAAATCCTGGTCCAGGCTGTTCATATTCGGTCCGAACGGATCCGAATCGAAAGCGGCTGCGCCGAGGTTTGGACCGATCGAGACAATGTCGAACACCGTTCCGAACGCGTTCGGCGATTCGAGCATCTGCCCGTTCACAATCGGCGCGCCGTCGTCGTCAAAGTCGAACGTCACATTCTCAGCCTGCGCGATCGAAACCATCCCGCACGCCGCAAACAGAGCCACTACCGGCAGTCTTGCAATAGACACAACCAAGCCTCCTCCTTCATTCGGCGCCGACCACGACTTCCGCCGCCCACGCCCGCCGCCGACCCTACGACAACAACCGCGTCACGACCGGCGCACTCCTTCTGGCTGGCGCATCGCGAACCGTTCACATGCTCACGAACGCAGCCTTCCCGTACCGTTCTCTCTCTTTGATGACGGCGCCGCGCGGAACGCACAGCGCACCCTCCCACAGGTCCGTCACTTATACACGGTACCCACAGAACAGGTCAAGGAAAAACGACGGCGATTCTGCACGTCGCGTTCTGGTCGCAACTCCTTTGGCGGCAACATGTTAAGTGACGGTGGAATGGGGCGGAGGGAATTCGCCACTCGTTTGAGCACGGACAGGCGGCAACTCGCGTTTTGAACTCCGGCTGCTAGAATTGCTCCCGAGATCGTCGAATTCCCTTCGCAGGGGCGATTCAGCGGGATAATCTGCCGAATGAGCCTTGGGCCGGCGATGTCCCGGTGCGACCACGCGAACCTGGCCCCACCGAGTACGCATGGACCGGGGCAGGTAGGACGAAACCCAGCGGACCCACGAACATGCCGTCCCCGATCGCACATTGCTCGCTCTTCATCGCCATTTGGCCCACCGCGCGGAGCCGATTGGCTGCGGGCGCGTCGAAACCACGTCGACGGCTCCTCGCCGGGGCGATCCTGTTCGGGTTGATGGCTCCCGATGTCGACGCCGTGTACGGCCTTCTCACCGGGGGCGGCATCGGACGGTTTCACAACGGTTTCACCAACAGCCTGTTCTGCGCGCCAGTCTTCGGCGTGTTGTTCGCGCTGCTGTGCGGCGCGGTTCTGCGATGCGGATGGCGATACCCGTTCGTTTTGGGCGCGTCGGCATACGTTTCGCATATCGTCCTGGACATGCTCAACTCCCGCGGGCGGGGCGTACAGTTGCTTTGGCCGCTGACCGACGAGCGGTTTGCGTCGCCGGTTCCGCTGTTCGTTGGCGTCATTCACTCGGTCAACGCGCCATGGTCCGTTCACGCCATCACCGTCGTCAACGAATTGCTGTTCGCGGCGGGTGTCTGCGTCGTCTGCTCCTGGTGGCGAAGCCGGCAGCGCGCCACGCGACAGTTGGAACGATGACACGCGACGGACCCATCCCGCACCCGGCTGACGCGAGGGGCCGACGCGCCAAGATCGGCCTGATGCTCGGGCCGGTCCTTGCGGTGGTGACGTACATACTGCTGCCCGATGCGAATGCGGAGGATGCGCTCGCCGCGTCCGACGGTTTGACCCACGCCGGGCGTGTCGTGGCTTCGGTCGGCGTGCTGATGGCTGTGTTCTGGGTGACCGAAGCCCTGCCGATCGCAGCCACCGCGCTGATCCCGCTGCCGATGTTCCCAGTGCTCAGCCAGGGCGAGATCACGATTCGGGCGGCTGCGGCGCCGTACGCGCACGAGCTGATCTTCCTGTTCATGGGGGGGTTCCTCATCGCGTTGACCCTTGAACGGTGGGGGCTTCATCGGCGCATCGCGCTGCGGACGGTCCTGCTCGTCGGGACGCGGCCGCCACGTCTGATCGCGGGGTTTATGGTGGCGACCGCGTTTCTGAGCATGTGGGTCTCGAATACAGCCACCGTGGTCATGATGCTGCCCATCGGCATGAGCGTCATCGCGCTGGTGGGCGGACAGCCTGCCGTTCGTGGCGAGAACGACGACGTGACGCCGGTGCGTTCGAACTTCGCGGCGTGTCTCTTGCTCGGCATCGCGTACTCCGCATCGATCGGTGGGGTGGGGACACTGGTTGGCACTCCGCCGAACACCATGCTCGCAGCCTTTCTTAGTGACCAGTACGGCCTGGAGATATCGTTCGCGCGGTGGATGCTGATCGGGGTGCCGCTGGTCGTTGTGTTTCTGCCCATCACTTGGTTGATGCTGACCCGGGTGATCTATCCCATCGGTATCGAGTCTCTGTCCGGGGGTCGCAAGCTGATCGGCGAGCAACTCGCGTCGCAAGGGCCGATGTCGCGGGCTGAGTGGTCGATCTTGCTTGTCTTCATGTTGACCGCGACGGCGTGGGTGACGCGGCCGCTGATCGTCGCTGTCGAATGGGGCGACGGATTCCGCCCGTTGGTCGGGTTAAGCGACGCGGGCATCGCTACGGGCGCGGCGCTGGTGCTGTTCGCGTTTCCGGTCGATTGGAAGCGGGGCGTGTTCTTGCTGACTTGGCGGCAGGCGCGCAAGCTTCCGTGGAACGTGTTGGTTCTGTTCGGCGGGGGGTTGAGCTTGGCTGCGGCTGTTCGCACGACCGGGGTGGCGGACTTCCTGGGTCGGGGCGTCAGTGGGTTCGGCGAACTGCCCGCGCCGGTGATGACATTGTTGGTGGCGACGGTGGTGATCTTCCTGACCGAGCTGACC
>JAJDDS010000543.1 GCA_029260195.1 Phycisphaerae bacterium | reverse complement strand
ACCACGCGGTAGCGCCCGGACTTCGTCAGTTCACTGATGAGCTGTGCCTGAATGGACTCACCGGACACCCATGACACCGCACTTGCGGTCGAGCTGATCGGGGCGACCGCGATGCTCATATTGACCTCGGCTTGCGTGGATGCGGCGCCCAACAGGACGCCGACGGAAGCCAGCCCGGCCGTCAGGATTCGCCTTCGGGTGACCTTCGATTCGGAATACGTCATCTCACTTCTCCTTGTTGTCTCGAACGAACTCAGCAGGAAACCAAAATGGAACGGTCCCGGAGCGTACGTCGGTGACGCCCTCGCGAAAATTGACCTCCCGTGGTTATCGGATGCGTGCGGGGGGGGCTTTATAACCTTGTCATTCGATCCCGCTGACCGGTGACTCACCCGTTTCGCGCGCCTCCCGACGTGGCCCGTCCCGTAGCTCGTAGATGACGAATCGCCCGTCCGCCGATTCGTAGACTGTCGCCACCCAATTCGGATGGGCGATCCGCAGATCCTCGATCAACCGCCGAAACGGCAGTTCCTCGGCGAATCCGGGGAGAGGCGTTCGGACCAGAAAGCGTGTCCCGTGAAAGAGCAGCCGCTCGGCGAACTCGTCGACCGTACCAAGCGCGGGCGCGTCCCCGCCGTAGAATAAGGCAGCCGCGCCGGGCGTGAACGGACGGAACGCCCGTAGGCCGGTGTAAAGGTACACCATCGAATCGAGCCCCGACGCCACCACGTCGTCGGCGTTCGCGTGCGCCCCGAGCCAATCGAACACGGCTTCGTACGAGGACCACGAGTCCTCCTCGCCGCCCCAACCAAGGTATGGATACCCAGCCCGTTGACTGGCGCTCGCGTGCTGGTGAAGCAAGCCCAGGTTTGTTGACACGGCCAGAGCCACACTGATTACGCCGGCGACAACCACCGCGCGGCTGTGAAGCAGTCGCCCGAGCACCGCGGACAATCCCGACAGAAGATAGGGAACCAGAAACATCAGCACCGGAACCAGAAAGCGATATGGTGGCCAGGGGCAGATCAGGATCGGCACGGTGTATGCGGCGAGCGCGAGCGGTAGCAACCGCGCGCGCCGAGCCTGAGGGATCATGTTCAACCACAACACCCCGCCCAGCGCGAGGGACATCATGAATCCCGCCCGCAAGGAGTATTCCCCCAGTGGCTCACGAACTCCTTCGAGGCCCAGGCTCGCGCTGGCCGACAGTATGAGCGTCGCGTTTGTGATGACCACCTTTTGCAAAAATGGCAGCCCCGCGGACGTCCACCAACCCACATAGTCGGTGTAGTACGGGTCCGGATTTCCACTCCCCGCGCCGGACTCCGACAGTCCCCACAGTACCCACGGCAGCACCATCGCGCCGGCGCCCCAGACCGTCCAGCGGATCCGTCGCCGCGCCATCGCCAGGAACAACAGTCCAGCCGGTATCAGTGTGATGCCGATGACGCGACACAGAAACGGCAGCCCCAATGCGACACCGAGCGCGAACTCGCCGATCGCCCGACGGCTTTGCGAGCCCGAGTTGCACGGGACGGGACCGTAACGCCCTCCCGCACGTTCCACCGCCCACAAGCACATGACCATCAGCGCCGCGAATGGCATTTCGGAAAGCGTCTGCGTTCCCAGGTACAGCGTCAAAGGCGCGGTCGCGAAGAACAACCCCGAAGCGGCTGCGATCCGTCGCGAGAAGTAACCGAATCTCACGAGGTACAAATACCCGAACCCAACGACGGCTGCGGCGGACAGAACGGACAGTCCTTGCAAGGCGATCAGGTTATCGGGGAAACGCGGCCACAGACGCCACAAGGCAGCCAGTATTGCGGGATAGAGAATCGGGTACTTGGATTGAAGCGGCGCGCCGGGCAGATTGACCAGGCGATAGCCGTCGCCCTCCGCCATCGCTTTGGCGGTGGCGACGTAGATTCCGTCGTCGTGATACACGCCGCATACGCCGACGGTCATGCGGTAGCTGCCCGCGATCAGCAGGAGGGTGGCGAGCGCGAGTGCGATCCAGACGTCACATCGACGGAGGCCGTCGGCTTGCGTGCGCCCAGTTTCGGCTTGCGATTCACCGCTCATTGTGCGACGGTCCCGATCACCGACCTGATATGTCAGCGTCCGTCGATCCGCCCGGTTTTTCCGCGACGACGATCAATGACAGTCCGTCGAAAGGCAGGAAGCGGTCGATTCGCCGCCAAAGCCACACAAGACTGTCGAACATCTTCAGTTGCAGCTTGCCGAAGTAGCTGCGTTTCAGGATCTTCGCGTTAACGAACCATGGCAGGACGCTGATTCCGTTGAACGTGAACGAGCGCTTGATGGTGAAGCCTGCCTCTTCACACTTGGATGTGAGTTCGTTCCGCGCGTAGCGGCGAAAATGCCCGAGAACCGTATCCAGCGATCCGAACAGCCACTGCCCGCGCGGCACCAGAATCACCGCCCGCCCGCCGGGAGCGAGCGCGTCGTACATGTTGCGCAGTGCTTGCGCGTCCGACTCGACGTGTTCGAGCACGTTCAAGCAGACGACGGTGTCATACTGGCGTCCGAGCGCGTCGAAGTCGTCTTTGTTTTCCAGATCGACCTTGGCGACGTCGGCGAACGGGCGCGATGAGAAGTGGTTATCGAGGTATTGCAGGTGCAGGGGGTCCACGTCGCTGAGTGTGTAGTGCTCGCGCGGGATTAGTTTGGTCGATAAGTTGCCCAGGCCAGCCCCGATCTCCAGTACGGAATCACCCACCCACGGCTCGATCTCGCTCGCCATCCAGTCGTTGAACCGAATGGCTGAGGAAAGCCGGTACAAAATGGCGTGGCCATACTGCTCGTTGTAGACGTCGTCGACGAGCCAGAAGTACAGGATAGCGCACAGCGCCTTTACGCCGTCCCACCAGGTGATCTTCTTTCCTTCGCCGTAGGTTCGTCCGTCGTAGGAGATCGGAACTTCGTAAATGCGGGCGCCGCGTTTCGCGAGCTTCGCGGTCAATTCCGGCTCGATCCCGAATCGGTCGCTGCGAATTGGGATGGACTTGAGAATCTCGGTGCGGACGGCTTTGTAACACGTCTCCATGTCGGTGAGGCTGAGGTTGGTGCAGAGGTTTGAGAGTGTGGTCAGAAGGCGATTGCCGAGTGCGTGGCGGTAGTAGATCACGCGGCGGCGGTCGCGGGCTGCGAATCGCGAACCGAAGACCGCGTCGGCGTCTCCGTCGAGGATCGGCTTGAGCAGCGCCGTGTAGTCTTTTGGATCGTATTCGAGGTCCGCGTCCTGAACGAGACAGATGTCCCCGCTCGCCTCGGCGATGGCTGTTCGCACAGCAGCCGCTTTCCCTCGGTTGACCGGATGGACGTGCAAGCGGATGGTTTTGGGGTGCGCGGTGGCGAGTTCCTCGAGTACTTTTCGTGTGCCGTCGGTCGAGCAGTCGTCCACGAGGATCAGCTCGCGATCCATGCCATCCGGCAGCGGCGCGTCGAGGACACGGTAGACGAGTGCAGCCGCGGTGTAGCGCTCGTTATAGACCGGAATCAGGATGCTGAGTTTCGTCGCGCAAGTCGCGGCGGTCTTCGCATCGGTGTCGGCGCGGCGATCCGGGCTTACCGTCCGCGCGGTCACCGCCGCGGATGTCTCGGTTTCCGGACGTGAAGAGTCCAAGCGCGGTGGCGCGGTATCGAGCAATTCGGTGGCCATCGAACGGTCCCCTTTCAATCCCATCCTGATTGGCTTCGCCGCCCCAAGGCGAAGCCTGGAAGCTCCCCCGGAACCTACGATACAGGCGGCGCGGTGGCGCGCGGATCGTCGCTTTCACGGTTATCCGGAATCCGAAAAGGCGGGAACCGGCAGCGTTTCGTCCGGAAACCTCGCGGTTGCGCTCGGCGCGGGCGGACGTCAGGGGCGACAAGGGTGGGCACGGTGTGAATGGAGGCACGTGGCGCCGCGCGTCACGCTGAGTGATGCGGTACCGCTTCCTTACGGGCGCAGCTGAAAGAACGCCATCTGTGCGAGGCACACTGCACTAGGCGGACACGGCGTTTCTGAGATTGGCGCGGATGACCTCGACGAGCTTCTTACGGTTGACGGGTTTGGTGGCGTAGTCGTCGCAGCCGGCCGCGATGCACTTCTCCCGGTCGTGGCCCGTGGCGTGGGCGGTGAGGGCGATGATCGGGCCGGTGTAATCGACGAGCCGAAGGCGCGCCGTCGCTTCGTACCCGTCCATGATCGGCATCTGCATGTCCATCAGAATACAATCGAAGTCCTCGCCCGCTTCGCGCGCCGCGAGGGCGGTTTCGAGGGCGAGCTCACCGTTCTCCGAGACAGCCACCTGCGCGCCGGCTTGCTCCATCGTTGAGCGGATGATCACGTCGCCGTGGCGTTCGGGCATGTGGACGCGTAAGGAACTCACCTGGTTGGGTTCGTGGAAGTAGAAGTGCGTGATCCGGTGGTCGCGGCGCAAGGCGTCGAACAGTGGGCTCGCCAGCTCAAGCAACCGCCCCCGATCCCGCCCCAGCCAGGCTGACTGATTACGCGTATCGCGCTGCACAACTTGCAACGCCGCCGACATCCGCGCCGCGTCGCCCTCCAACGCGAAGTCGTAGAACTCGCGCGCCCGGGACATCCGGTCCTCGAAATGGGACTCGATCTCGTGTTCATGAAGCCGATAAGATCCCACCACATACAACGCCGCCAGCCCGACGAACACCAACACCAAGGGTCCGAGGATTCGAGCCTTGAGCATGGTGGATATGTGAGATGAATCCGCGCCGGTTGTCACAGTCTTTTGGCCCAAGGCATGTATGCTGGGTCACGTCGCGCACGGTGCCGCGTCTGCGCGCAAGCACCGCTCGCCGACACTGCACCTTCCATCGGCGTAAAACCGTGGTTGCGTGTAACCTGGACCGGAGTTTCTCCGCTTCCTCGACACACCCCATAATGACGGTTGCCCGATGTTGTTCCCGGAGCAGGAACCTGCGCGCCGCGCGCCGCTCGATGCCACCGGATTGGCCTGGGCCGGCCACGGGACGGGTCCGCTCATTGCATCGGCAACGCGATTCCGATAGCATACGGGCCACCGGAGCGGCGACGGGCACCCGATTCCACGGGCTGCCATGCGCCCCCCAACCGCGACGACGAGACCAAACACGGACTGGTGACGCGTGTCACGTTGAGCAAACCGAGCGCGTCCCACGCACGCGATGACTATCTCGCTGAGGAGCCATGACGATGAGAATGATCGCCCTATCTTTGACCCTTGCCGGTTTGTTCGCCTTCACTACTCCGGCCAGATCGGCTGATCTCGGCATCGGTGACACCGCCCCCAAACTCGAAGTGACCGAGTGGATCAAGGGCGACTCCATTAATATCGCCGCCCGCGAGAATAACGAAATTACCGTCGTCGAATTCTGGGCCACCTGGTGTGGACCCTGTATCGCCAGCATCCCTCATCTCAACGACGTTCAGCACAACTACGGTCCCAAGGGCGTCAACATCGTCGCGGTCACCAAGTTCGACGAGGGGAACACTCGAAAGCAAGTCGAGGAATTCGTCGCCAAGCAGGGCGAGAAGATGGACTACCGCGTCGCTTTTGAGAAGGACCCCAACACTTACGAAGCCTACATGGACGCAGCCGATCAGCACGGTATTCCCACCGCGTTCATCGTCGATCAGAAGGGGCGCATCGCCTGGATCGGGCATCCACTCAGCGACCTCGATCAAACGCTCGATGAGATGGTCGCCGGCAAGTACGACATCGCCCTTGCCCGCAAGATCTTTGACCTTCGCGACGAGATGGGCGAAGCTTGGCGCGAAGGGGACTTCGACAAGGTCCTCAAACTCGCCAACCGGCGCATCGCCCTCAAACCGACCGACACCGGTGCTTACCGTTCCAAATTCCGCGTCTACCTCGATGAGCTGGACAAACCCGAGGAAGCCCGTGCCGCCGCTGAAAAAGTGATCGCGCTCGCCGGTGACGACGCCGACACGCTCGCTTCGTTCGCCCAGGAGTTGATCCGCGCCGACGAGAAGCACAAGCTCAGCAAGCTCGCCACGCGCGCCGTTACCCGCGCCCTCGAAATCCAACCGACCCACACCGACGCCGGAATCGCCAACTTCCAGATCCTCGCCACCTCTGGAGATGAGACCGCCGCCATCGAATGGGCTTCACGATCAATCAAACGCCTCACCCGCGACGCGGCAGGTCTCGCTCGGTTTGCGCGCGTTCTCTCCGCACCGGAACGCGCCGGACGCTGCACCCCTCTCGCCCTGCGCGCCGTCGAACTGGCCATACAGGCAGAACCCGACGCCCCCAAACATCTCCGAACCAAGTTCAACATCCTTGCGACCTGCAAGAAAGACCTCGCCGCGGCTGCCCGCGTCGGTGGATACCTCATCGAAAAAGCCAACGACGACGCCTCCCTCCTCAACGCCTTCGCCTGGAGTCTGCTCACCGAGGACGACCTCAAGGGGAAGTTCAACGAACTCGCATTGGCGGCTGCGACCCGATGCGACAAAGCCAGCGGCGGGGAGAACTGGATGTACGTCGACACCTTCGCGTTCGCCACGTTCGAGAACGGCGCGACCGAAAAAGCGATCAAGCTGCAGAAGAAGGCCATTGACCTCGCCGGCGACAACCCGGCTGTGGAAGAGCTCAAAGAACGCCTCGAAGAGTTCAAGAACGGCATTGAATAGACAGGATATCCCCGTCGGTTATCCGAGCACGGCTAACTCCCAGCGCTCCGCGGTCCGGCCCCGGAGCCCAGGCGACGTTGCACCCTCCACGAGCGGGTGAGGCTCCCGGCCACGTGTGTTGCGGTCAGTCGGGTTCGATGGTGACTTCGAGGTGGTAGGTCAGGAACTGTTCGGCGTAGAGTTCGGCGCGCTCTTTGTGGGTGACGAGGAGGAGGGTTACGCCGGTATCGTGGGCTTCGAGCATGCGCTCGACAGCCTCCTCGACGGAGAGGGGGGTGAGTTCGACGACTTTGCGGACGACGAACAGCATGTCATTGACGTCGTCGTTGTGCAGCAGGACCTTGTACGGTGGGAGGCGCCGCGCGACCGGCTTCGTCCTCGTTGGAGCGACGGTGACGTGGGTGTCGACATCCCCGCCCGCCGGGCGCTGGGTTTGGTTCAGGTGTTGCTGAGACACGGTACTTTCCTCACTGCGATATCATACTCGTCTGCGGGTCTTTGCGCCAAGGGTTTTCGCGGCTGGTTTGCGACCCGAGGTGTTTGGAGACGTGCGCGGGCGGGAATGCCTATTCTTCTGGCAGGACGCGGCTGATCTCGATGACTTTTCGGTCGGTGAATTCGCGTCCGGTGGCAGTCTCCATGAAGCGGACGTGCACGTCGACCTCCTGTCCCGGAGCGATCGCGGCGCCGGGAGCGAAGGGGACCACGACCTTGTAGTGGTTCGTCCAGAACTTCCCGTACCAGAGTTTTCGCACGCGCTGCGGGTTGTTGTCCACGCGGTGGCCCAGGACCTCGGGCTTGGGGTCGGCCAGGATGTCGAGGAGTGTGATCTCGATCTCGCCGGCGCGCTTGATGGTGTCGCCGTCGATGTCGATCGGGCGGAAGTAGACGACCACTGCGTCATCGCCGAGACGTTGATCGGTGTCCGCTCCGCCGGTGATGCCGAGGATCTTGATCCGGTCGATTCCGAAGACGGGTTCGTGCGGGATGCCGCCGTTGTTGCGGAGGTTCTGGATTTGGGCGTCCAGTTTGGTGATTCGGGCGTCGCGTTTTTCGAGTCTCTCTTCGAGCTGGATCTTCTCGACCTTGAGCGCGTTAATCTCCCTCTGGAGGTCGCGGAACCTCTCGCCCTCGGTTGGTCCGCACCCCGGCATGAGAGCAAGGGCGACGAGGAAGCGTCGGTGGCTTACGGCGCGTGTCTTGGGGAAGGGACGCATGGGGGTGGGCTATACCGTGCCCGGCCTCTGGATGCAAGGGAAACCGGTGTTTGGGCGGGGTGGCGGATTGCCTGACCCGGTGGTGCAATGGCGGTATAGTGCCTGCCTGGATAGAACGACGCCGAGTGGATCTGGAGAACGTGTGCCGTGGGTGATTCGTTGATCGAGCAGCATCTTGGGCCGTTTCGGCAGGCTGGCGAGGTACTATTGGCATGTCGGTGCAACAACTCGCATTCGGGCAATTTGTCAGTGCGAGTGGGGGATCGGGTTGTTATCACTCGGACAGGTGCGATGCTGGGACACCTGTCCGCTAGCGATCTGGTCGAGACCGGGTTCGCCCCGTCCGATGCGGAACGCGATCGGGCCAGCTCGGAATTGGCGATCCATCTGAAGATCTACGAACGCACGAGTCACGTCGCTATCGCCCACGGGCACGCGCTGTCCGCCGTCGCGGTTGGTTGGCTGGGGGACCGAATCAAGCCGATCGACGTGGAGGGGGCGTACTACTTCGGGGAGATTCCGGTGTTGGAGCACACGCCAGCCACGGCTGACCCGTCGTTGGGGGAGGCATTGGGGGCGGTGCTGAGGGATCAGCCGGTCGTGGTTCTGCGGGGGCACGGCGTGTTCGCCGGGGGGGAGAATCTGGAGCGTGCGTCGCAGCGTGTCACCAGCGTGAACGACAGCGCGGAACTCATCATCACGGCCCGGCAACTGGGGCTGGACAGCAATTCGCTCGCGCGAGCACCGTATCTCGATTTCGATTGACCGTCGCGCCAACGCCCCGTGCCGGTCGCGCCGCGCGGATGCCGGTGGGGCACAGTGGTGCTCGGACGGGGCGCTTCCGTGCGTTTGGACGGCCGACCAGGGGGGGGCGGCGGCTGTCTCAGCTCTGGGTTTCGTTTAGGTCTCGCCCGGGACTCTGAACTCCCGGGGGAGTGGGTAGATTTGCCCACTCTCTCGGGGGGAATCGTGGGCGGCTACCCATGGCATGGTGTTCGCGTCGACTCCGGTTGCGACGTAACTACTGTTATCACAGTAGATTAAAGGTATTCTGGTTCGTCGTGTGATGGTGGCACGTGGGGTGTACTAGTGTTTCAGCGTGGTGGCGAGAATTGCTGGGGAAGCCAACCCACGGCGAGGATCGTTGAACCGCACAGGGCTTTGGGGGCTCGTCTGCCGGGAATCGGCAGGCTTCCAAAATGGGGGTCGCAGAGGCGTTCGCGCCTCTGCGACACATTTTCATACCGCCTCGGCCGCGGTCGGCTGGTTCAGCGTAGAACCAGACGGCCGCGGTTCTTTTTACGCGGTGCGGTTGGATCCCGCGTACGCGACCTCTCGTGTGCGCGCGTTGGTGACGGGTGTGGCCATACTCTGTGGCAACGGAGAATTCGTCCTTCCGGACTTCAAGCGCGTGGGTGCCAGGCAGCTTGTCAGCCCGTGTTTTCGCAACGTTCAGCGGTGAAGCACTGGCGGACAAGCCGCCAGTGGCACCCGTCCAAACACAATGCCAAAAACCATGGCCACGCCCCCGTCGGTGGATGTATCCCTGATGGAGTGGTGATTCCAGGCTCAATGGTGTGCCTCCACTCCCGATCCCGCCCTATTGAGACCGGGAGCGAAGGCAGCGCGTGAACGGACCGGCGCGAAGGCCGATCAGAAAATCCGTGCTACGGGCAGGGGCCTATGCAATCGTACCCGACTTGGTTGGTGCAGTCGGTCTGAGCGATTGTGATGTCACCGTTGACCGATCCGTCGACGCAGATTGCCAAGTCGTCCGATGTCGCATGACAGCCCAGCACGTCAATGTCGCCGTTGAGCGCACCTCCAGTCGAGGCTCCGTCCAGAATCAGAATACACCCGTCGTAGACGATGTCCGGCGGCGGACAGCAGGTGGACGAGGCCGGTCCGACACGGATGTCGCCGTTGGCGTTGTTGCCGTTGGCTTCGTCGGCGTTGATGGTGATGCTGCCGTCGTCCAGCCCGCCGATCAGGTGGATGAGCGAGATGGCCCCCGTCAGTCCGTCGACGGTGATGTTGCCGTCGGTCTCGCCGGTCACGACGATCCGGCCACCGGCCGCGCACAGCGAGCAATCCGCCAGGTCGCCGACGTCGATGCTGCCCGCGAGGGTGATGTCGCCGCCCACCTCGATATCGCCGAGTTGATTACCGGCGATGTCGATCGCGCCCGAAAGCGCGCCACTCGCCGTGATCTCTCCGCCCGACGACAAATTGCCACCGACGCTTATCGTCCCGGCGATGTCTCCATCAAATTCGTTTTGTCCGGCGAACGTGCCGATTCCCCCGGACACGTTTCCATCGACCTGCATCACTCCCCCGGACAGCAGATCACCGTCGCCGAGAATGAAGAACCCGGCCATATCTCCAGTGACGTGGAGGGTTCCGCTGACGGCTCCTCCTTCGGTTCGAAACCAGCCGAGGGCGTCCACGTCTGAGAAGGTCGCGATGCCGGAGAACGTCGCACCCAAGGGGTCCGTTACGATCCACACAACACCGCTTCCAAGGATCGTTCCGCCGTTGATGATAGTGCCGCTACCCCCCTGTAGTCTCAGCCAACCGCCG
>JAJDDS010000542.1 GCA_029260195.1 Phycisphaerae bacterium | reverse complement strand
CGCCATCGTGCTCAGCGGCGCGGGTCTGAACCTCGTCAACATCGCCGGTGTCGGGGCGACGGCGCTGGTTATCACGATTCTGTCCGTCGCCATCGCGGTTGCCGCCGCATACTACATCGGCCGCTGGTTCGGATTGCAGCGCGAGACGGCGTTGCTCATCGGCGCTGGGACGGGCATTTGTGGTAACAGCGCGATCGTGGCGGTCGCTCCGCTTATCGATGCCAAGGACGAGGATCTCGTTCTGTCGATCGGCACGATCAATCTGTTCGGGTTGGTGGCGATGCTCGCCTGCCCCTTGATCGGCGGCGCGCTCGGTCTTAGCGATGATTCGTTCGGCGTCTGGTCAGGCACGACGATCCACGCGGTACCGCAGGTGGTGGCTGCCGGTTTCGCGTACAGCCCCGAGGCGGGCGCGCTCGCGACGCTGGTCAAGCTGGTCCGCGTCACGTTCCTCGCCCCGCTGGTGGCGATCCTGGCGGTGATCTACGCCCGCCGCCACACGTCCGACGCGAAGAAAGGCCGCAGCCTCGTCGTGCACTATGCTCGCTTCGTACCGTGGTTCGTCTGGGGTTTCGTGGCGCTGGCGCTGATGAACACGCTCGGTCTGATCCCCTCGCTTGCGTTCAATCCGGTCGAAGCCATTTCCAGCGCGACCCACACCGTGGAGTTGTCCTTGGCCGTCGAGTTGAAACGCGTCGCGAAGATCCTGCTGACCCTGGCGATGGCGGCGATTGGCTTGGAGTTGAACATCCGCGTGCTTGGTACGGTTGGTGCCAGGGCGCTGACCACCGGTCTGGCTGCCTGGATCGTTGTCTGCGCCGCCAGCCTCGGTATGGTCATGCTGCTGATGTGATTCGGGCGGCGCGCGACGGCGCACCGATTTCGGCGTGCTCGCCTAGTTCCGTTGGTGAAGCCGAAACCGGAGTTCGTTCAGGTGGTGGATTACCGTGGCGGATTCTTCCTCGCCCCGCGCGAGTTCCTCGGCTTTGTTCAGGACCGTTGCCGCCGATTTCAGGTCGCCGACGAGCATCAACACGCGACCCAGTTCGGCGTGTACCATCGCATCCTTCGGTCGCAGCGCTGTGATTCGGCGCAGTACACGGCCGGTCCGCAGCCAATCTTCCTTGCTCGCGTAAGCTGCGTAAAGGTTGCCCAGCATTCTGGCGAGAATGGCTCGTTCGCTCGCCGGGGTCATGTGCTCGTCAGTCAGCTCGAACTCACGGCCGAAGAGCCCCGACAACATCGTCGAACATTGCTCACGCGTGATCTCGCGCCCTTCATTGAACGGGTCTACGAGCAACTCGTCGCCGACGCCATCGTAGCGAATAATGAAGTGCCCGGGGAGTGTGAGACCCACCAGCGGCCAATCGAGTTGCTCCGCCAGATCAAGCCAGATGACAGAGAGGCTGACCGGGATACCGCGCCGCGTGTCGATCACCCGGTTGAGATAGCTGTTCTCGGGTCTGGTGAAGCCCTCGTAATTGCCTCGGAATGCCTCTGCTTCTACCAACACATGCCGCAGGGCTTCGATCCTCTCATGGCCGCATTGGGCGTCCTTCGCCTCGACACGATCGGCGAGCGCGTTCAAGCGATCCAAGTAATGCGCCGGCGTCATGTCGGAGTGTTCGTCGCGCGCCCAGAGCAACGCCGCGTGGGCGAGGCGAATCTCTCGATCGGGACGCCGAACCATCTCATCGAATGGATGTGGCTCACGCATTGGCTTCACAAACCCGCTCCTTACGTTCGCACCCGTCGCGACCCGTGTGTCCGACCGGTTTGCGTCACGGTCAACGAACCGATTCCAGCGCTTCGCGCGGCTTACGGCGTGAGATCTTCTACCGGCTCGGCGTTATTGGCTGCACTGTAGTCGATCGAGGAATCCAGCCAATCCTGAGCGGTCCCGCGAGTATCGCCGCGCGGTCTTCGCACGCCCGTGAACTCGCGATGTTGCGGAGGCTGGAGAATCTCGGGAATCGCTCCGGAGGTTGTCCGGGCGAGATGATCGAGCTGCGACCGCGTTTGCGTCAGTGGGGGCGCCTGCGCCAGGGATTTCGCCAACCGCGCTTGTACGTGAACTGCTTCGTCCACCCACTCGCGCAATGATTGTCCTGCCCGCATCGTATCGGCGGAGATTTGTGTCAAGCGTCCGTTTGCCTCGCGACTGACTTTCGTGAATTTCGTGATGTCCCGGTTCGCCTGAAGACTCGCCTGCGAGAGACCGGCGAACACCTTTCGCACCGCGGCGCAGACGCTCTCGAGTTGAGCAGCCTGAGTCTTGGCGTCGCTCACGATCTTCTGTGGGCTGGCCAGCATGCTGTTGAGTTGGTGTTGGAAGGCGTCCGCCCGGGTCTGGGTCTGGTGTAGTTTGATGCGCACTTGCTCCGCGCACTCCAGGAATTCCCTGAGCGTTTCGTCGCTGCCTTCAAGCAGTTCGCGTCGCTCGGTCAACGCCGCCAGCATCTGGGCGGTCTCGTGACTTGATTGGATGGCCCGCTCGGTTCGTGTGGCGAGGTCGTCTCGGATCTTCGCGGCTTTGTCTATCGAGTCCTCGATTTCTCCAGCCACCTCGTGGCCACGCGTCTGCGACGCCGCGAGTTCCTCCACCAGCGGGCGGGACGCGTCGACATTACGCGTCAACGCTTCGGTGATCTCCTCGGCGCGCCGGTTTCGTTCAGTGAGGCCCTTGTCAGCGATGGCGGATTTTTCGACGGCGTGATCGAGTTCGTGAATGACTCCGTCCGCCGAGGACAATGTCTGGACCAACGCGTCATGGTAGGTTTTCGTGGTTTCCGCCATGTGCTCGACGCGAGCGACCGACTTCGTCGCGTCCTCGTAGACGTTTTCGATACGCACGAAGAGTTCCTCGGATCCCGCCGTGACCTTTTCGAGTTTCTCGGTACGGCGACGAGCCGAGAGGTTTTGTCCGGCGAGCGTCGACGCGTGCGCTTCCGCCTCCCGCCCGAGTTCCTCAATCCGCTCACCCGTGGTGTTCGCCTCGTTGCATCGTTCCGTCAGTTGGCGAGCGCGCTGTTGCACGGTTGTCGTGAGCGTCCAAACATCCGGAATGAGGCTCTCGATCTTGTCGATCGTCGCGGTTGAGCCCGCTAGGCAATCCGAGAGCGCGTCGAAGGACGGTTGGATTTCCGTCTTCAGAGATTCAAAAGTGTCCGCAGCGGTGGAGGCCTCCTTCGACTTCTCCGCCAGGGATTCGATCTGCCTCTGGGCCCGTTCGTCCCGTTCGACCAGCTGATCCAGCGAGTGCCGGGCGCTCTCGGTGGAGTTCGTTATTCGCTCCACGACGTCGGCGGCGTCCTTGAGTTTCGGCGCGAGATCCTGATTGAATTCGTGTTTCGTTTTCTTGAGGTTCAGCTTGAAAGCAACGTCAAGTTTCTCGACGCACTGTTGGCCGATCTCGGTCAGCCGCTCTTCCTGAGCGATGGCGGACGACTTGGCGCGCTCCTCGTGTTCTTGCGTGATGCGCTCCAGCCGTTCGGTCGATTCGCTATGCCGCCGCATCTTGTCGTCGTGGGCTTCAAAGTCCTTTCGCATCCGCGCCACGCATTGCTTTGCGGTTGCGCCGAGGACAGTTTCCTGGCTTCGCGTCAGCGAATTGAGTTGGTCGAGGTGATTCTGAGCTGCGCTCGTCAGCTCGTGGGTTCGCGCGTCGGCCTGTTGATCGAGCGCGGCGAGTTGACCCAGTAGTCGTTGGGCGCGTTCCGTGGATTTTGCCACTTGCTCCACCGTGGCGGCGGCGTCCTTCAAGCGCGGCGCGAGCGCCTGGTTGAATTCCTGTTTGGCTTCCTTGAGATTCAGTTTGAAAGCGTCATCGAGTCTCTCAACGCACAGATTACCGATTTCCGCCAACCGGGCATCCTGAGCGCTGGCTGACGCCTTGGTCAGTTCGTCGTTTTCGCGCGTGATGCGTTCCAATCGCTCGATGGATTCACCGTGCAAGCGCATCTCGGCGTCGTGCGCTTCGAAGTTCTTCCGCATCCGCGCCACGCATTGCTCCGTGGTCGCGGAGAGCACCTGCTCCTGCGATCGCGTCAGTGACTCGAGCTGGTCGATGTGTTTGCTGGCTGCGTCCGCCAATTCGTGGATTCGTGCTCCCGCGCGCTCATCGAGCTCGCCCAGTTGGTCCAGGAGACGTTGCGCGTTTTCCGCAGCCTTTGCCGCTCGCTCCGACGCGTTGGCGGCGTGCGCGAGCTGGGGCGCGAGCGCTTCGCGGAATTCCCTCTTGGATTCCTCGATGTTCAGCTTGACCGCATCTTCGAGTCTCTCGACGCACTGAATACCGATCTCCGCTAATCGCTCTTCCTGAGCACTGGAGAACGCTTTTGTACGCTCTTCGTGTTCTCGCGTGATGCGATCCAAGCGATCGATCGATTCGCCGTTCTTCCGCATCCGTGCCGCGCATTGCTCTGAGGTCGCATCGAGCACCTGCTCCTGCGATCGCGTCTGTGACGCGAGCGCGTCGATGTGTTTGCGGGCTGCGTTCTCCATCTCATGCGCATTCGCCTTCGCCCGCTCGTCGATCTCCGACGCGATGGCGCGCACCGCGTCGCCGTCTCGCTCCAGCTGGCTTCGTTGGCGTTCGAAGGTGCTCTCGATCTCCGCCAGCCGCCGCTCGGTCACCTCGTCAAGCCGCTTCAGATGCGATTGCATGGCTGAGTCGATTGCGGAGGAGATCGCCGAGTCGTCGGCCACACACTGAGATGGATTCGGAGAATCCGCCGACTGGCCCGCAGTGTCACTGTCCCGTGCGGACTGCTCGAGCCGAACAGCCTGCTCGACGGCGTACGTCGTGGCTTCCTCAAGTTTCGCCTGGGCCTCTGCGCCGGAATCGACGGTGTCGAGCAGCAGGGTGATCTTCGCGTCCGAGCTGTCGCAAACGTCAGCAAATTGGTCCACGAAGTTTGCCAACGTCGCCTGTACACGATCCGCCTTGACGCAAATCTGGTCGACGTCGACGGCGCGCTTCCGGAGTGAGTCGTGCCGTCGCTCAGTCTCCTCGAAACGGCTTTCGAGGCGGATCAGAAGTTCTTCGGCCTTCGACGCGGCGTCGGTGATCGCGGCAATGGCCTGCGGCGCACGGGACAGAGCATGCTCGATGCGTTCGAGCTGTGCGCCGTTGTCATTTGAGGAGTCCGGGGCACGCTCGTCCTGCTCGACACCGGCATCCGCCGGTAAAGCCGGACCAGGGGGTAGCTTTGACATCATCACTGACTCCTCGTCGGGAGCCGTCGGCGGAGTATCATACGCTTCAGCCATTGGTTTGCTCCCACGTTTCACTCGCGCCACGGCTGGCTCGGGAACGATGGGCGTCATCGGCCTCCCGAACCATACTTCTCTCCCAAGCACCCGTGGCGACCGGAATCCGGCGGCATCCCAAGCTCCGCCCCCGGTCAGAGGTTAAATTCCCAGGCTCTGTTTGCACAGTCAGCTCGACGCCATCGCTCCGAAGACTCGCAGCCGCCGAATCCGCCACCCCTCCGAAGTGCCGGCCCGGTCGCCTCGATTTCCGGACGTCACCACCCGGTGATCCGCACCTCTGGTGGGTCCGGCTCAAACATCCACGCCGCTCGCCGTCTGCTGCGCTCGGCGCACGTCCAACCGACAGGCGGAAAACGGTCCGCAAAAAATATCGGCACAGATGCGACCGCACTGAACTTATCGGGCAACGATCCGCGAAGGAAAAATGAAGAGAATTCTGGCGTTTAGTTAAAGGTATCATACTCTGAATCAATGGTGGGACACGGTCAGAAACAGGGGTATCGGGGCTGAAAACAGAGGTGTGCGATGATCGGCTTGGTGAATTCCGCCGGCGCGCCCGAAGCCTCCCGGATTCAATCGGCGGGAAAAGCCGGTTCGGAAAAAGAGGGGGCGAAGGAACTAGCGCCACTCCTTTCCGACGAGCGAGCGGTAAAAAAAGTCCTCGACAAAGCCGTCGAGGCCCTTCAGTTCGCCAATCCCGACGGGCAGCGCGGATTGCCCGACGGTGACGCGTCTGATCGGTTCGATCAGGCTGACAACGAGCAACGCCCGCTCTCAAACGCCGGGAACTTCCTAGATGTCGTAACTTGAACGCGACGTGGGAACGACCCGTCGGGGAAGAACGCGTGACGCGGTCTTACGATCCGTCCGCTGAATCCGCAGGTTAAGAGGCGGCGTCGGCGCGTATCTACCGATCCGGGGGAAGGAACCCCTCGTACGTCAGCCACGCATGAAGCGTGCGTGACCATTCCGGTCTGTTCCGCTCCGCGGTCGCCCGAATGCCGATCTCCAGCATTCGCCCGTCGAAATCAACTTGATCGGCCAGCGCCGTCAATAATGCCCGAAGCCCAAGCCACTCCGCGAGCGGCAACGATTCGTTTTCGCCGTCGATCTCGATGCCAACGAGAACAGCCCCGGGCGATTCCGCCCACCGACTCTGGCGATCCCACGCCACGCCCCTTTGTACGCCGCCGCTCGTCGAGACGATGAAGTGAAACCGACCGCCGCCGGTAGCTGCCAGGCGCGCGGGCCCATCCGCCCCCGCCATGGACACAATCTCGATCGTCTCCCAATTGCCCGGATCGACGTCCCCCGCCCATCCTACCGCCCGTGACGCCTGGTCGCGCAAGATCCCGGGATCCGGCAGTGCCCCAGCCGACGGGCTCTGCGGCTCGATCCATGACAGCAAGGCAGCCCCCGCTGTCATCGCCAGGACGAGACAGCCCAACATCCTGAACATCCGTGTTCGATCGTGCATCTGCTATTGGCCAACCGTGGCCATCGATTGTCGCGGGCTTCCTCCATCGAATCCCACACGGCCGATTTGTAACCGGACCTTGCTCCGAACACAAACCACCCGCCCGCCATCGCGATCCGCCATACCGGGGGCACGCATCGCTGCGCGTCCCGCCATCACCTGTGATTTTCCTTGACTCGACCCGATCCGATTCTGTACACTGCGGCCCGTATGATGGTCGCAAAGCCAATCAACGTCGGGGTGGTTCTTCGCCCCGGGCGCGCCAAAGCCGGTGCGTCCCACACCCTTGGCTGCGCTTGTACCTGTTGTTGTCCCTCGCATAACGGGAGGAACGACCTGATCGGGTAGAAGCGTCACCAAGCAGTATCAAACGGATCAAACGCACACGCCCGCAGGATCGTTCCTGCGGGCTTGTTTTTTAGATGGAGCGGGACCCCAGCAGCTTTTCATACGGAGAACCCATCGTGGAAATGCGAGTAGTTTCACGAGAACAGTGGCGGGACATCGGCGAAGACAGCCCCGCCGATCGGCTCATCGCCTGGAGCGTCGACCGGTTCGCTCACCTCGAGATGGCGATCACCACCTCCTTCGGCATGGAGGGATGCGCCCTGATCGACATGTACGCAGCCCACCGCGTGCCGCTGACGGTGATCTACCTGGACACCATGTTCTTCTTCGAGGAAACCCACCGCTTACGCGAGCGGATGGTCGAGCGGTATCCGCACCTCAAGTTCGTCAACCGCGGGACCACCATCACACCAGAGATACAGGCTGAGAAACACGCCCCCGAGCTCTGGAAGACCAACCCCGACCTCTGCTGCAAGATCCGCAAGGTGGACCCCATGCGTGAAGCCGTCGCCGGTGTCGACGTCTGGATCACCGGTCTGCGCCGCACCCAATCCTCGTCCCGCGCGAACCTCGCCGCCGTCGAATGGGATTGGAAGTTTCAACTCCTCAAAGTGAACCCCCTCGCAGCCTGGGAACGGCAGCGGATTTGGGAGTACGTTCAGGAGCACAAAGTCCCCTACAACGAACTCCACCAGAAAGGCTACCCGTCCGTTGGCTGCACACACTGCACCCAGCCCGTCGAGGGCTACCAGATCGGCCAATACACCCGCGCCGGGCGATGGAACGAGACGAACAAGACCGAGTGCGGACTGCACGGATACGGCATCTAACGCGACCGAAAGTAACCAACATGAGCAACAAAAACGGCACCAGCGGCGAACCTCCCAAACCCGACTCCAAAGTCGAAACCGCCAAACGCAATAGCCGTGCGCTGCGCGGATCCATTGGCGAGGTCTTCGACTCCGACGTCGATCAGGTCGGCCACGACGATGGCATGTTGCTCAAGTTCCACGGCACGTACCAGCAGGACAACCGCGACTCGCGCAAGGAACGACGTGCCCAAGGTCTTGGCAAGGAATACGGCTTCATGGTCCGCGTCGCAATCCCCGGCGGCGTCATGACCGCCGACCAGTACCTCGCCCTCGACCAGCTCGCCACCCAGTACAGCACCAACGGTGCCTTGCGCATCACCACGCGCCAGGGAATCCAACTGCACGGTGTCCTTAAGCAGAATGTCAAACACGCCATCGCCGGCATCAACCAGTCCCTTCTCACCACCCTCGGAGCCTGCGGTGACGTCTCCCGAAACGTCATGGCCTGTCCCGCTCCGCTCGACGACGAAGCACACGTCGCCCTCCGCCGAGTCGCCAACGAGATCGCACGCCAACTCCGACCCGCCACCCGCGCCTACCACGAAATCTGGCTCGACGGCGAGAAACATCTCACCACCGACGTCGAGGAGCCGTTCTACGGCGACGCCTACCTCCCCCGCAAGTTCAAAGCCGCCGTCGCCCTCGACTCCGACAACTGCGTCGACATCTTCAACTACGACACCGGGCTCATCGCCATCGTCAGCGACGGCGCCCTCCAAGGATTCAACACCGTCATCGGCGGCGGCATGGGCATGACCCACCGCAAACCCGATACCTTCGCCCGATTGGCTGAACCGTTCGGATTCGTCAGCGCAGATGATGCGGTCACAGCCGTCCGCACCATCGCAGCCATCTTCCGGGATAGCGGCAACCGCGCCGACCGCAAACACGCCAGACTCAAGTACCTCCTAGCGGACTGGGGCGTCGACAAGTTCCGCGATGAATTTCGCCGACGCGTCGACATCGACCTCGCGCCGTACCGGCCGCTGTCCCGCCTGCCTTTCCATGACCACCTCGGCCGACACGCACAGTGCCAAGGCAAGTGGTTCTACGGCGTCTGGATCGGCAGTGGCCGCATCGTCGATACGCCCGACCACCGCCTCAAGAGCGCACTGCGAACGATCGTCGAGAAGTACAGACCCGGCGTGCGTACCACTGCACAGCAAAGCCTCCTACTGACCGACCTCGACGCAACCCACGTCGACGAAATCGAACAGATCCTCTTCGACCACGGCATCGAGCGCGTCGATCAACTCTCCGCCGCACGCCGCTACGCGATGGCCTGCCCCGCGCTGCCAACGTGCGGACTAGCCCTCTCCGAATCCGAGCGCATCATCCCGTCGGTCCTCGACGAGCTGGAGCGCGAGCTCGACGCGCTCGGCCTGCGCGATCAATCCATCTCTATCCGAATGACCGGCTGCCCCAACGGATGCGCCCGACCCTACACCGCGGACATTGCGTTCGTCGGCAAGGGACCGCAAAACTACCAAGTCTACCTCGGTGGTGACCTGAGCGGCGAGCGCGTGGTTGATCTCTACGCCGCCGACGTCGCCCCCGCGGAATTCATCACCGTGCTCCGGCCGCTTCTCCAAGCATGGGCCAACCAACGCCAGCCACTCGAGAACTTCGGCGACTTCTATCAGCGTCTGATCGGACCCCGCGATCCTCGCGTGTCCGTCACCGGCGACGAAGCACCCACGCAGAACCAGATTCCCCTCTCGGTGATTCGATGACACCCGAACTCGTTTATCTCGGCATCACCCACAAGACCGCCCCCGTGTCGATTCGCGAGCGGTTCCGCCCGGACGCCGACCAACACCGCGCCATCCTGCGAACTCTCGCCGATCAGACGCACGAGTGCGCCCTCCTAAACACTTGCGGACGCGTCGAAATCTACGCCCTCGCCGACCGCCCCGATCCCGACGGCTGGATCACGCGACTCGCCGCCGCCTTCGACCTGCCCCACGCCGCGCTGCCGCCCTACTTCCGCGCACTCACCGGCGACGACTGCGCCAAGCACCTGCTCCGCGTGGCAGCCGGTCTCGAATCCCAAATCATCGGTGAGACGTACATTCTCAACCAAATCCGCAAGGCGCATCAATCCGCAATCGATCAGCGGTCCATCGGCCCCGTGCTGTCAGCCTTGCTCCGCGCCGCCATTCACACCGGCCGCCGCGTCCGCCGCGAACCGTGGTTCGATACCCTGCACCAGACCTTGCCCTCGCTCACCCTCGACCGTATCGCGACGACGTGCAATAGCGACCGCCCTCGAATCGTCGTGGTCGGCGGCGGACACATCGCCACCGACATGATCGACGCGCTGGCTGGTCGGTACAACCGCATCACGATCGTCAATCGTAACATCGGAAGCTCCCATCGCCTTGCCAATCGAGTCAACGGCGTTGCCGCGGGCATCTCCGAACTGCCGACCGCGCTCCGCGACGCCGACGCCGCCGTTGTCTGCACCGCCTCACCGGCGTTTGTCATCGATAGCGCCATGCTGCAGATTCGAACGTGCGATGACATCACCCTGATCGATCTGAGCGTCCCCCGCAACGTCGACCCTCGCGTGGCGCGCCTACCCCACGTCCGACTGACCCACCTCGACCAGCTCGCCCCGAACCGGCGTCCCATGACCGCCGCCATCGCGGACGTCGAATCCGTCATACAGGAGCAGCTCGATCGATTCTCGCGATGGCGTCGCGCGCGGGCCGTCGCGTCGCGCATTAAATCCCTGGTGCGCAGCGCCGAGAACGGCGATCCCGATGTCGTCAGCCGTCGTAAGCGCGCCCTTCATCGCCCCATCACAACACTTATCGAAAGCGCCACCGCATGAATACCACCGCGCTCATCCTCGCCGCCCACGGCTCGCGACGCGAACCCGACGCCAACGAACTCGTCCGCGCCCACACCGACCGCATCCGCGCGATGCGCTTGTTCGACGAGGTCGTCGTCGCCTTCCATCACGGCGATCCGACCTTCCCCGAGGTCCTCGATACCGTCCGCGCCGACGATATCACCGTCGTCCCGGTCATGACCAGCGACGGGTACTTCTCGAACACGGTCCTGCCCCGCGCGCTCTCCTCCAACCCGCGCATCGCACAAACGCGACTCCGCATCACCGATCCGGTCGGAACACACTCCGGCGTTCTGACACTTGCGCAAGACCGCGTCACCACACTGCTCGAACAACAAAATCTCGACCCCCGACACACCGCCGCCGTCATCGTCGGCCACGGAACGAAGCGCAACCCGCGCAGCAAACACGCGACCATCGATCTCGCTGTCGCGATTCACGCGCGCCGCCTGTGCGCTCAAGTTCTCCCCGCGTTCCTTGACGACAACCCGAGCATCGAAACCGTGCTCGACCGAATCGCGCAACGCGACGTCCTCATCCTGCCGTTCCTCATCGGCCGTGGGAATCACGCCCTTCGCGACATCCCAGCGCGCGCCGCCGGCGACGCGCCCGGTGGATGGCATCGCGTGTACTGTGACTCCGCCATCGGCGAGCACCCCGGCCTGACGGATCTCATTGTCGACCTCGCCACTTCACCCCAAACCGACGCGGACGCCCCACAACTCAGCGCCCCCCCGCCCTCGTTTGGCGGCGACCCGACGCGGACCGCTTCTCCGCGCCCCGCGCCCCTGGGAACCGTCTATCTTGTAGGCGCCGGACCGGGCGACCCCGACCTCATCACCGTGCGCGGTCTCAGACTGCTCAAACGCGCCGACGTCGTCGTCTAC
>JAJDDS010000541.1 GCA_029260195.1 Phycisphaerae bacterium | reverse complement strand
TGGCGGGCAAGCCGCCAGTGGCACCCGTCCCACACGATGCCAAGAGAAATGGCCACACCCGCGCGCTACCACGTGCGACTCTGCGGCTTGAAGGGAATCACGTCCGGTGGAGGTTTTCCGGCGAGGGCGGCGCGGACCTCGCCCACAAGATCGCGGAGGCGCCGGCCGGACTTGGACGCGTAGGATTCGGGGGTCTGCGTTCGCATCGCGGCGCGCTCAAGTCGGGCGAACGCCAGGCCGAAAGCGTCGACGCGGTCGACCTCCTCGGCAAAGTCCGCAGCCAGGATTCGATCCCGAAGCTCGGCGAGCTGCGCGCGGACCCGCTCGTCGTCACCACGCACGACGTCAAAGACACCGTCCGAGCTATGAAAGCGTCCCTCGGCAAAGTCCTGGGTCCACTCGTATCGCCATCGGCCGATCTCGTCCGGCGTAAAACGCACGGACCACGTGTACTCGCCTCGATACTCGGCGCGGATCCGGTTCTGACGTCCGGACGGAGATTGAAACGCCCATCGGACATACTGCTCTTCGGGCGGCGCGGTGAGTATCCACGTGTCCCGCAGTGTGGTCTCGAATGCGTCGCCGAGCACGATCGGATCGGTCGAAGCCATCACGCGCAGCTGCGCGGCGGGGGCATCGATGGTGATCGGCAGCGATAGCCGGCGCCACGGCTGATCGGGCGCGGCGCGTACGTCGACCGTCGGTCGTTCGAATCCATCGGTTGGGCGAAAATCGGCTGCCAGCGTTACGGGAGGGCTCAATCCAGCCAAATCGAAATCGATCGATCGTCCATGTTCGAGGAACAGGTCTTTTCGGACATACCGCGTCGCGTTCGGCGCGGTCCATTCGATGTGAAGATGCGGGCGTCGCGCGACGTTTCGGTTGTCGCCGTGGTTCCCGGAGTAGACTGTGGTAACGGTACCGAACGAATCCTCGAAGTCGTCGGACAGCTTGATGAGGAACAGGAGCGGCGCGTTGGCTGCGGTGCGTTCTTGAAGGTAACGAGCCAGTTCGGGAGACGAGAAATCGAGGCGATCTTCGTCGGGACGATACCACGCGGACGCGAGCGGCATGAGAGGGGTGTCCGCGTCGGGGTGATGCTCGGACGCGAACCCGGCCCCCGGCAGACCCCAGGGTCGCTGCTTGTAAGCGATGTCGCCCCACCAAACCTCGCCGGGTTTCGGCGGGCTTACATTGTCCCCAAGTTCGCCGCCGGCACCCGGATTCCAATCCTTGTTCACGCTGTAGACGTACATCTCGACGGGAAAGTCCGGTCCACGTTCGACGGTCACGCTCAACCGGGCGTTTACGACTTGGGCGGCGTCCGGCAGGTCGACTTCCGCCCAACGGTGCAGGACGCGGAAGAGCTCGAGTTCTCCATATCGCGGGCGCTTGTCGCGACGGCCGATGCGGACGTGGACCTGCGTCGGTTGGTTCCACCCGTATTTGAACCGACCGTCGAGATACCCGCGCACATCGTTGTCTTCCATGCCGTGGTAATCGGGGCCGTTCACGTAGATCGACTGGTGGACCGGCGCATTGGACACGCGTTCCCCGTCACCGTAGGCCACGATGTGCAACGTACCGCGGACGGACCGAGCGCCCCCGGTCTGATCGACAGACTTCTTCCACGAATCGACGCGCCGCTCACGAAGGCGGTTGAGGGCGAAGGGGAACACCGCCACCGCGCCCACGACCATCAACAACGCCGCGCTCCGTCTTACGTTCATCTTGGCGATTCCCTGCGTCCCGTGCGGCCGGCGACCGCGTATCAGAGCTTGAACAGTCCGCAGGGGATGTATCGGCCGTTGCGCGATTGGTTCTCCAGCACGCGCAGCAATCGTGCGACGACGCCAGGTCCGATATCGTTTGACCACGTCAACGGTCCGCGGGGATAGTTGGTGCCCTTTTGCATCGCGGTGTCGATGTCGGCTGCGGATGCGACGTTGTCCGCCAGGGCCGAGGACGCCTCGTTCATGATGGTCGCCAGGATGCGGCTGAAGACGTATTGTTGGACGGTGGACCCGTTTTCCTGGGTCGCAGCCGCGGCGAAACCAGTGACAGCCTGTGACACTTCGTCGGGAAGATCGAGGGGCATGACGTCGCACTGAACGGCGACGGTCGGCGGATCGGTGTCGTAGCGGTAGAACCCCGTTGCCGCCTTGCGGCCTATGTGGCCGCGTTCGACGAGATCGCGCTGGATGTCGTGCGGCGTGAGTCTCGGCGGCCGGCCCATCTGCTCGTAGACCGATCCGGACACGGCGTAGTTCACGTCGAGCCCGACGAGGTCCATCAGCTGAAACGGACCCATGCGAAAACCGCCCAGCGTCCGCATGGCCGTGTCGATCGTCTCGACGTCGGCGATGCCCTCGCCGAGCATGCGGAGGGCTTCGAGATAGTACCCGCGGGCGACGCGGTTGACGATGAACCCGGGCGTGTCCTTGGCGCGGACCGGAATCTTGCCCCACAAGTTTGCGGCGCGCGTCGCGACCGTCAGCGCGCGGTCGCCGCTTCTGTCGCCGGCGATAATCTCGACCAGCGGCATCAGCGGCGCGGGATTGAAAAAGTGCATCCCGACGACCCGAGCGGGATCGCGGACCGCCGACGCGATGTCGGTGATGCGCAGTGACGACGTGTTCGTAGCCAGCACGGCTTTCGCGGGAGTGGCCTCATCAAACGCCTGGAATACCTTGTGCTTGGCGTCGACGTCTTCGACCACGGCTTCGATGGCGAGGTCGCACGCGTTCAGGTCTGCGATGCGCTCCGACGGGGTCAAGCGCCCCATGATCTCGGTCTGTTGATCCGCCGTAATCCGGACCTTCTCGACCGAGCGTGCGAGTCGCCGTTCGATCCCGTCCATACCACGGCGAAGGACGTCGGCGGAGATGTCGATCAGGGTGACGCGACACCCGTTCTGCGCAGCCACCTGCGCGATCCCCGCGCCCATCGTTCCCGCGCCGACGACGGCGACGTGCTTGATTTCAGTGGCTTCCATGCTGAATTCGGTTTCCTCGCAGCCCGGGATTATCGCCGGAGGACCATACCAGAATCGGTCGCGCCCGACCAGCCGCGCGGTCTATTGCGGGGGTGGGTCACGGACCGTATATAGGTCGGTATGAACGATCGTACATACATCAAGGATCTCGCGGACCACGTCGGGGCGTCGGCGACGCTGTGCGGCTGGGTGGCGAAGGCCCGAGCTGGGGGCAAGGTGGCGTTCATCACGATCCGCGACGGCACCGGCCTGTGCCAGTGCGTGATTGAGAAGAACGACACGACGGCGGATTTCTTCGACGAGGCTAAGAAGCTACCGCAGGAATCATCCGTCCACATCACCGGCGTGCCCTATGCGGACGAACGGGCTGTGGGCGGTTACGAGTTGCGCGACATTACGGGCTGCGTGACCCTGGGTGAATCGCACGACTACCCGATCACGCCGAAACCGCACGGCGTGGATTATTTGATGTCGCGGCGTCACCTCTGGTTCCGGTCGCAGCGGCAGTACGTGATCCTGCGCATTCGTGCGACGATCGTGGACGCTATTCGCCGCTTCTACAATGACAGTGGCTTTGTACTGATCGATACACCGATCTTTGCGCCGGCGATCGGTGAGGGTGCGTCCACGCTGTTCGAGGTGGACTATTTCGGCGAGGAGGTCTTTCTGGCGCAGACCGGCCAACTGTACGTCGAAGCCGCGTGCATGGCGCATGACAAGGTGTACTGTTTCGGTCCGACGTTCCGCGCGGAGAAATCGAAGACGCGCCGCCATCTAACCGAGTTCTGGATGGTCGAGCCGGAGATCGCATTCTGCGGGCTCGATGACGTCGTACAACTGGCTGAAGACTTCGTCTCCTCGATCGTCGAGCGCGTGTTGCGGGACCACCGCGAGGACCTTAAGTCGCTGGGGCGCGATGTCGATGCCCTCGAGAGCATTCAGCGCCCGTTTGTTCGCCTGACCTACGCCGAGGCCGTCGACCTGTTGCACAGCAACAGGCCTAAGGCACTCCTCGAACGCGATCTCGAAGAAAAGAACCACCGGGTGAAGGACCTGGACGCGCGCGTTGTGGAGTTTGAAGAGACCAAAGCGTCCGCCAAGAAAGCCTGGCAGCAGGATAAAGCCGCCCAGGAAATCCAAGCGGCGCGCGAGGAGCGGGCTGAGCTGACCGAGCAAATCTCGAACATTCCGACCCACATGAAACTGGCTGCGGAGTTCAAATGGGGTACCGATCTCGGCGGCTCTGACGAGACGATCATCTCACGTCTTCACGATCGGCCGGTGTTCGTGACGCACTACCCACGGGAGGTCAAAGCCTTCTACATGCGCGCGGATCGCGGCGACGAACGCGTGGTCGAGAATTTCGACTTGCTCGCGCCGGAGGGGTTCGGCGAAATCATCGGCGGATCGATGCGCGAAGAGGAATACGACCTCCTGCTCGAGCGCATCAAAGCCCACAACCTCCCGGTCGAGAACTTTGAGTGGTATCTCGACCTGCGGCGCTACGGAAGCGTACCGCACGGCGGGTTCGGCTTGGGCGTCGAACGCACCGTGGCTTGGATTTGCGGCCTGAAGCACATTCGCGAGACGATCCCCTTCCCGCGGATGATGGGCAAGATCTACCCGTAGGCGTCTACGGCGCCGTGCCGGTGCGACGCCGGGGCGGCGCGTCGGAGTGATCGTCATGTTGACAACCCATCGCCTCGCAATTGTGCTGCTCCTCGCGACGGTGTGCATTCGTCCATCCCATGGGCAGGAATCGAATCCGGCGCGACCGATCAGAGACGCGCGCACCGTGGAAATCCTGCGCAAGGCCGACGCAGCCACACGGGCGTGCAAGCTGGTAACGTATGAGGCGCGTGTGACCGCGTCCGGTTGGCTGGCCGCATTCATGGGAAGCGTCGAGGGAAACGTGGTGATCGAGGGATGGAGCGGAAACCGGGTCGAGAAGTTCCGTTACAACGTCGATGTCCGCCACGCGGGCGCCGAGGATGCGGTCAAGCTGTCAGCCGGCCACGACGCAGACTCGTACTACCTCATCGATCATCAGGCGAAGACGGTCGAGACGGGCAACAGCCTGAGCGTTTTCGGCGACTACGCACGGAGCGTGCTGCGCGTCGCCATGCGGGAGTTCGTGCTGCCGGCGCCGTTCTCGGATGAGCTTCGCGGCCACGGGACTGACCTTCGGAAGGACACAACGGTGGTCGCGGGCGTGCGGTGTCACGTCATCCACGTAACCTACGCGGACGGTGAGACGGAGGCTACATGGTACTTCGCGACGAAAGACCACCTGCCCCGTCGGGTGGATCGCCTCGTTAGCAATCCCAGCGGTGGGGCGAAAGGCGCGATTACGCTCGTGCTCAAAGGCCTGACCGTGAACCCGGTATTCGTCGCCAGCCCATTCAAGCTGCGCATCCCCAACGGGTACACCAAGACGGCGGAGCGCGCCGATCGATGATGTCGGCGTGAGACTTTTGATGCGGCGGCGCCGCGTCAGTCTCCCTTGCGCGATTTGCGGGGGACTTGCTTGGCGGGAGCCTTTCCCTTGACGGTGTGCGCGTGACGAACGCCCTTGCAGTCGGGGCAGTGATCGCATTTGCGCTTGCACGCCTTGCACCAAGACAACGACCACGCATGTTTGTGAACGGTCGGCACGGTCTTGATCCGTACGCCGACGTGACGCACATCCTTGCAGGCGGCGCAGTGACGGCAGTTGCGCTTGCACGCCTTGCACCAGGACTGCGACCAGGCATGCTTGTGAACGGTCGGCACGGTCTTGATCCGCACGCCGACGTGACGCACATCATCGCAACGGGAACAGTGCCGGCATTTCGCGCGGCAACTCTTGCAGTATTTCAGACCCCAGTGGTGGTCGTGGTGCAAATCGACCTGTACGCGGACGGTCCGGTGCCGGTAGCGATTGCATCCCGAGCAGACGTGGCAGTCATGCTCGCAATCCGCGCAGTAGGAGTTCACCCAAACGTGACGATGCGCTGGCTGACGTTCGTGGTAGCTGATCGAGACGCGCTCGCACCCGCCGGCTGCTAGGATAACGCCGAATCCGGCGCAGGCGACGGCTGTCAGGACCGGTCTTGAGATTCGCATGTTCTTCGCTCCGATTCGCTCCAACCGAGAAGCACGGGTAAACGCCCCGCCGCACCAAGTAACCCTCCTGATGTTATCGTCAGGGCGCCGTCCGAACAACGGTTGGATTTGTTCGCGTCGGCATCCAGGTACATCCCGTGTTGGGAGGCGAATCGGTCGGCGGACACGGATCGAGGGTCCGTCGGGCTTGGCAACGCGTC
>JAJDDS010000055.1 GCA_029260195.1 Phycisphaerae bacterium | reverse complement strand
CTGGACGTGCGTGCCGAGGACCTCGCGCAGGGACCAGTTGAGCAGGTGTGTGGCGGTGTGGTTTTGCATCGTCGGACGACGATGAGTGACATCGACTGCAACTGTGACAGCGCGGTTTCGCCAAGCGTCGTCCGCAATCTGTGAGTCCGTCCTTGTCGATCCCGCCAATGTGGCTTGTTGTGCGGAAATCACGCCACGGACGCATCTTCCGACGTGGAGATACCGCCCTTGGACATCCTGCACGTCATCAACGGCGAATTCGCCACTCGCGGCTTGGATCAACCCATGATCTCCGACTTGCCCGCCTTTCTCGGCATAAAGCGTTGTCTTGTCCAAGACAACTATCCCCGGTTCCCCCTCGCGTAGTTCAAGCGTGTCCGATGCGCTGTCTTGACGGGAAACCAACAGTATGGACGCACTGCAGTCGTCCGAACCGTACCCGACAAACTCAGTTTCATGTCGCACTCGCCTAACAAGATGTCCGAGTGCGTCCATGTTCTGCCCGAAGCTCTTGACCGCCCGCGCTTTCTCGCGCGACGCTTCCATCAAGCGTTCGTACTCGCCGGTGTCGACTTTGAGCCCGCGCTCTTCGGCCATGAGTTCGGTGAGATCGATGGGGAAGCCGTAGGTGTCGTGGAGCTTGAAGGCGTCTTCTCCTGAAATGACGGGTACGTCCTGAACAGAGCCGCGACCGTAAGGGAGCGGTTGCGCGCCGCCAGCGCCGATGTCGCCAACGGATGCTGCGGGCAAGTCCGCGCCCTGTTCCTCCTCGACATACTGGCAGGCTGCCGCGAGCGAGTTCTCATCCCAGAGGTAACGTGTGCTCCCATGACGCGTCCAGACACGCGCGGACGGTTGGGTCAGACTCCGTTCGGACAATCGTCGCGTGGCGTAGGCCTTGAAGTCCGTCATGACACGTTCGGGCGTGGTATCGGCTGTCACGACGGCGTGCACGTGATTGGTCCTGACGTTCAATGTGTGCAGCGTCCATCCGCGATGCTCGACGACCTCGCGAATGGTCGACTCAACGACGGGACGGCGAGCGTCGTCGAGGATGAAAGGGTCGTGCCTCAGTCGTGTGTATTCATTGTATTCGCGTTTGTCATCCGCATCGATAAGCGGCGCGCCGTATTCACTGTGCTCTCTGTCGACAGATCCGCGATCAGTTCCGTGCAGCCAGTTGCCGTAGGTCGTGAAGGTGAGGAGGTAGGCCAAGGGGGCGCCGGCGGGAGTGGGGATTTGTGTTGGGTTGGGGGCGTGGCGGGCCTGCGGGTCCGCTTCCTTACGGGCGCGGCTCTGTGAGGCGCGATCCGCCGCTTCATTGAATAGCTTGATTCCGCGGTCGAGGGTCTTGAGGAACGAGGCTTCCTCGTCGCGGAGGATGTCGGCGACGTACTTCGCATTGTCGCGGGGGTGTTTAGGGTCGGGGCCGGTGCGGAGCTCGGGGAAGGTGTCGGCTAACTGATCGACGACGGCGGGGACGAGGTCGCAGAGGAAGGGTTCGGTCATGCCGAAGTACTGTCGGCCATAGCGGACGGCGCGGCGGAGGATGCGGCGCAGGACGTAGCCGCGTCCCTCGTTGGAGGGGAGGGCGCCGTCGGTGAGGGCGAAGGTGAGGCAACGGACGTGGTCGGCGATGACGCGGTAGGTCACGTCCGTCATGATTTGGGATGGATCGGCGTCGGTGTTCGGCATCGTGCCTTTGTAGTCGGGGGCGGCGCAGCGTTTTTGGATGGCTGCGAAGATTGGCGCGAAGACATCGGTGTCGTAGTTGCTCTTCTTGCCGTTGAGGATGGCGCAGAGGCGCTCGAAGCCCATACCCGTGTCGACGTGCTTGGCGGGGAGGGGGGAGAGCTTGCCGCCGGGGGCACGGTTGAACTGGATGAAGACGAGATTCCAGATTTCGATGACGTCGGGGTGGCCGGCGTTGACCAGGGATCGGCCCGACTTGTCGTCCGTAAGGTCGACGTGGAGTTCGCTGCACGGACCGCAGGGTCCGGTGTCGCCCATCTCCCAGAAGTTGTCCTTCATGCTTCCGGGGTGGACGCGGTCGGGAGGGAGGTATTGCAACCAGAGGTCGCGGGACTCGTAGTCGGGTTCGAGCTCCCATTCGGTGTCGGTCTTTGGAGTTGAAGACCGCTCCCTTACGGTCGCTGGAGATGACGACCGCTCCCTTACGGTCGCGGCTCTGTTGGCTGGGAGCCCGCCGAAGTAGGTGGCGTGGAGGCGTTGTTTGTCGATGGACCAGACTTCGGTGAGGAGTTCCCATGCCCAGCGGATGGCGTCCTCTTTGAAGTAGTCGCCGAAGGACCAGTTGCCGAGCATCTCGAAGTAGGTCTGGTGGTAGGTGTCTTGGCCGACGTCGTCGAGGTCGTTGTGTTTGCCGCCGGCGCGGATGCATTTTTGGGTGTTGGCGACGCGGAGATTCTTGGGGGTCTCGGTGCCGAGGAAGTAGGGTTTGAACTGGTTCATGCCGGCGTTGGCGAAAACGTCCTTGAGGGTGGGGTCGTCGTGGGGGACGACGGGTGAGGAGAGGACGTTTTGGTGTCCGCGAGCGACGAAGAAGTCGATGAACTGCTGTCGGATTTCGGTTGAGGTCATTGTAGGATCCGGTTGTCGGCGCGGGATGGTAGGTTATCGTCTCTGATTAATCGCTTCCCCAGGTCCAGAGGACCTGGGCCACTCTTTTGAGTCGGGGGAGCAGATTATCAGGAAATGGTGTTTGGAGCGAGTGCGGCGTGCCGGTGATTGGACATGCGTTTGTTGGGATGGGGACCTCCTTGTGCGCGCGGGGGGTCTGTTCGGGGTCCGCTTCCTTACGGGCGCGGCTCTGTTGGGGGTGGTTGTGGGGGCCGATGGTGGTGGGGTTGGCGTACTTGCCGGACGTCGCCGGGCAAGTGGGCGGGCTAATCGGACTCGCAAACGCGCGGGTGATCGCGCACTCGTTGTTGTTCGCGGTGGTGGTGGCGCCTCTTGCGGGGTGGTGTTTGTCGTGGGTGTGCGGGGCGCGGTTGGTCGGGGCGATTCTGGTATCGCTGGTTTCGGTGCTGCTGCATGACTTTCTCGATCTTTTGCAGGCGACGGATCGTCAGGTGTGGTGGCCACTGTCGGATCGGGCGGTGGGGTTGGATCTCGACGTGCTGCCAGTGAACTCGGTGTGGGAGCTGGTGGTTTTCGGTGGAGCGTTTGGTGTGTTCGTAGTGGTGACCCGTCGATTGCGCTCGGGGCGAGGAATGTCACCTTCGTCCCTCCGTCCCTCCGTCCCTTCGTCCCTATTATCGCCGGGTGTGTTGTTGAGTCTGGGGATTCTGGCGGCGGCGTCGGGGACGCACTACCTGCGCGGGGTGCGGGAGGCGCGCGTTGATGAGGTGCGGGTGATGTTGGCGCGCGGGGCGCACGCCGACGCGCTTGCGGTGATTGAGGACGCGCGGCGGTGGCCTTCGACGGCGAAGCCCGGGTGGTTGGATTACGCGGAGGGGGAGTGTTTTGCGGGGCTGGGTGATCGCGCGCGGGCGGAGGTGTGCTATCTACGGTCGTTGGCGGCGGACGGGGCGTACTTCTGGGCGGTGGCGGATTTGGCGGT
>JAJDDS010000540.1 GCA_029260195.1 Phycisphaerae bacterium | reverse complement strand
GCGAGCATCGCCAGCGTCGGCCTCATCAGGCGCACCGGCAGCGTTTGTACTTCGTCCAACACGATGACGCTCCCGGCGACGCGGTGGAGCTTTCGACAGCGTGACGGCTTGTTGGCGAAGACGGACTCGAAGAGTTGCACGTTCGTCGTCACCACAATCGGTGCGTCCCAGTTCTCCGACGCCAGCCAATCCCAATAGAATTCCCCGCCCTCCGGCGCCGCCGATGGCCCAGCCTTACGCTCAAAGTTGCTGTGGTGCTCCAAGACGACGTCGTCACCGGCAGCCGCGAGGGCGTCGCGAAAGACACGGGCGTTCTGCTCAATGATGCTCGTGAAGGGGATTGCATAGATGACCCGTCGTAGCTTGTGCTCAGCGGCGTGGGTCAAGGCGAACGCGAGAGAGGACAACGTCTTACCCCCGCCCGTCGGAACCGTCAGTGAAAACAGCCCCGGCGCCAGTTTCGCCTTGTCCCGACACGCAGCCAACACTCCCATCCGACACGCGTTCACCGTGGAGAACTTGCTACCTCTCTCCACATGGAGGAGGTGCGCATCCAATGCGCCCAACAGTTGGCACAGCTGCGTTTCACTTCGCCCACGAAGCGCCGCGCGGTCCGGGCGCATGAACGCTTCGGTTGCGAGAAAGTCCGCGTCCACCAGGCACGAAAACAACATGCGACAGAACACAGACGCTCGAAATGCACGATCCGCCAGCGATCCCCAATCCAATGTCGTCAAGGGCGGGCACGTCGCCTCCACCAACTCGGGTGGCGCGTTCGTAAACGGCGGAATGGGCTTCTTGAGTCGATCAACTAACCCACTCCGCCCCCCCGATTCGTCCGTGGCATCCGGAAGCCCCCCATGGTGGCCCGCGATGCAATAGGCAAGAATGCTCCCCATGCCCCCGGGGCATCTTGCCGCCGCGTGCTGCGCGCCGGCCGTTGAGTGGTCCGGACCTCGCAGCCGCACGGACGCCCGCTCTAAGTTCGCGGTGGCGCCCAAATAGTCCTGAAATGCTGACGAGTATTTTCCGAGATCGTGCCACAGACCGGCGACGCTGCCCCATTCGCCCGACTCGAAATGAGCAACGAACTCAGCCGCCAGCGCCGAAACGTCATGCAGGTGATCGCTCAAGCCTTCGCGTCGACGCCCGTCGGTATGTGCGTAAAAGTCAGACACACGAATCTCCATATGGCGTGGCATTCTATCACTATTCACGTGGGACTGCGAGCCGGGAGCCGGGCGGGGTGACAGAACCTCGCCCCTCGATCTAACGAGCGTATCGCGAACCAGCGACGCCCGATTACTGCCTCTGCCCGGATCTAAGGCGCAGTGGTCACTGAGTTCGGAGATTCGCCAGTCGCTCCGCGCCGCGCATTCCACCATTTCGTCACACGTTCTTCGAGAAGCTCGGAGAAGATGGCCGGCGGCGGACCGAAGCCGTTGCGATGGACATAAATGGAGCGTACGCCGCCGAGGTTCGAGATTAATATCCTCAAACCGAAATTGTCTATGACCTGCTCGACGTGGTGGCCAAGTACGGACGCGAGGTCATTGACCCAGTGCGCAGCGCCGACGCGCCTGCTGACCAGTGGCTTGTGGGCGTCGCGAACCGTGATCCAGTCCGACTCATGGTTGGGCGGTACCGCCAGCAAACATGCCGCGGCGGTGCAGCGCAAGGTTGTGTTCAGACGGATGCTCAACCCGCCTCGTGTGGTAGAAAGCGGGGCCCCGCGCTGGCGCTTGGGGCTCGGAATCGGCGGAATGCGCGACCTTGCGCTGTCCTGTTAAGCTCCTTCACTCGCCGCCGCCGGGAGTCGGCTCAGAGTCAGTCACGCCGTTCCCGGTCGGTCGGAGCCCCAAGAGCCTTCGAAGTAACTGCTCGTGGTCAACCCGGGTCGCCTCACGGAAGTCGATCGGCCCTTGGGGAGCCTTAGACCTGTTCATCGGCGGGGGCGCGGAGCCGCTGGCCATTTCGGGGCACACGTCATTCAGGTTCTTCAGTACGTTACGAACCGCCGCCTGGAAGATGACGCGGCCGATTTTGTGAACCAGCGCCTTCGCCTCAGCCACCTACCCCTGCGGACCAGTGGTCGCGTCCGCGTTCGTGCTGTGGGTCGTCCAATCGCCTCTGAAACTGGTCGGCGTACTTGCCAAGATCATGAAGCATGCCCGCAGCGGTGGCCTGCTGCTCGGCGTTGAATACTGATGCGAAGCGGGCGGCTCTTCTTGCAACGAACGTCAGGTGGTCTCGCAGCGCCTCTCGGCAACCGTCGCCGTTGCCGTTTTCACTGTGTGCATAATACATGTTGTGTTCGTTCGATTCAGGTTCGAGTATTCGCGCACTCCCCATCGAGTGGAACTCTCAGCCAAGTGCGTGAGGGCGGCAACGTCTTGCAGATGGTCGATCAGTAGCTCACGCCAGTGCCCATCGGTATGTGCATGAAAGACAGACATACAGAACTCCCAAGAGCAGCCCCGACTATGGCATAAGACAGGCGATAGTCCAGGGTAATAGACTACCCGCCCAACCTCAGTTCCGAAACCACTCCGTCTTTCCACGATTCGCTCACGTACCTGCCGACCCTCTGCGTGCGGTCGTTCCTATGATTGGCCGAATTCGTTGCTCAAATTCACCGCTTTACGCGCACCACTGCATACGTGAAGTACGGTCGGCATAGCTGAGAATCCACGGGCACGCAAGTGGCGCACGGGTCCCCCGCCGGTCAGGTTGTCGATTGCGGAAACTCCGTATCCGAAGACTAGGGGATTCGCCGATTCAGTAGGATCGTGATCGCGTTGCCAGCGACGGCTAAGTCCAGATCACCGTCGCCGTCGAAATCGTCGAACGTCAGCCCTTCGACCGGCCCCGGAACGCTGTAGGATTGGCCGGGGGTGAAGAAGCCGTCACCGTCGTTGATTAAGACCGACACGCTATCACTGTTCTCGTTGGCAACAGCCAGATCGTTGTCGCAATCTCTGTCTATGTCCCCAATCGCCACCGCGACGGGGCGAATGCCGACGTCGTAGAGCGT
>JAJDDS010000539.1 GCA_029260195.1 Phycisphaerae bacterium | reverse complement strand
GCCCACACGAAGCCTCCCCCCGGATCCTGGAACGAGGCCTGGCCAGTGAACTTGATGATGAAGCCATCGAGTCCGCCGTGTGTCGACGCAAACGGGCCTGCCGGAAACGGCACGCCCGCGCCGTTGGCGATGACCGCAGAGTCTGTGTAGCCGCCCACGAACGTGCGCGTGGTGACTCCCGTCGGCGTGTGGATGTCGAGACCCTGACCAAACTCGGAACCGGATCCGCCGATGAAAGTGGAGTAGTCCGGCATGGGCGGCAACATGACGCCGGGATGGATCTCCGCGCTCCCACCCAGCGTGTCCACCAGGCCGGCGCGCAGGCCGATGAAGCGGCCTTCGGCAGCCGTCATCACCATATCCGCGTCGAGGCGCCCGAGCAGCAGCGGCCCGTGCTCCGTCGCCGCCACGAGGTCACCGTTCGCGAACGCCGTGACCGACGACGCACCCTGCCAGGCGAGGCGCACGTCGGCGGGATTGGCGTCCTCGCCAAGTTCGAAGCGATAGTTGATGACGCCGCCGTCCGTCGTGGCTACGAGATCGATGCCCGGCCACAGGTCGCTGTAGCGCAACGCGCGCGACACCGGGACGTCCACGATCCACTCATCAGCATCACGACCCATCAGGTAGTGGATGCGGCCTGCCAGCACGTGCTCGGCATCGACGCGCACGTCGGGGTTCGCGCCCACGAACTCGAGCCGCACGTTGACGCCACGCACGACGCGCTCTCCGAATTCAGGCCGACCGTTCTCATCGCGTCGAGGCTGATCCTCGTGCAACTGAGCCTGGACGACTAGATGATCGGCGCTGAACGCAGTCAGCGTGTTGCCGACCCGGGCTGTGAAACTCACGCTCGAGGCGAACTGGCCTCGGTTCTCCACGAACACAGACAGGGCGCTCGCCGATTCACCCGGGGCCTCCGAGGGTTGCGCCTGCCCCACCGGAGCAAGTGAGGCCACGGCGAGGAGGGCGGCGCACAACGCGCGCCAGCGCGAGTGAGACACGACAGACACACACCGCGGATTCCGCGCGCGAGGATGAACACGGGACAGCAGGACACCACTCATGGCACACCCTTTCATCGAGGACATCGATCTTCTGACGATCGGCCTTCTCCCGAGTCCGACCGCGCACAGTGTAGCGCACGCTCTGTGCCTCACCACTACTCACCGCGACGTGGCGTCGGCCTGGCAGTGCAGTTGTGAACCGAAGGTGCAGGGTCCCGCTCGCTCAGCCTCGCAAGTCTCACGCAAGCTCGCGCGGAACGACCGGTCAGGCGCTGAAGCAACCGAATTGCATGCAGTGATGAGTATTGGTGAACCACCGTGTCTGCATCACCCGATTCTAGGCATCCTCAAACTGACTGTTCCGAGGGGACTCAGGGGCGCGGCCGAGTTTCTGAACCCTACGATTACGAACTCACCTGCTCCGTCCGGTGCGTATTCGTGCGCAGCCAATACAAAGTCGCAAACGCGGAACGTGCAGTCCCTCAGTGCATCGTGGCACAGCGCTGGAGAACCGACGATTCTTGGTGAGGCGCAGTATACCGCGAGGTCGCTACCCTCTGCGGAGGTGACTGCGTTGGCTGATGATCGGACGGCGCGAGTCGTTGGCGATGGGGAATGGGAGAGATGATGTGCGCTACACACTCAGTACCTTCTTTGGTCTTCTCTTGGGCGTCTGCGGCGATACAAGCGCTCAGTGCTCAGTGACACCGCCGGGTTTGATCGCTTGGTGGAATGGTGACAGCGGCGCAACTGATGTGAACCAAGGGCTCGTCGCTGTGCTCGACGGGAGTCAAGTGGTCCCAGGACTCATCGGAAGTACCTATCGATTCGATGGCGTCGACGATCAGATCGTCGTCGGGAATCCGACGGAACTGCAGTTCAGTCAATCCGAGTTTACCGTCGAGCTGTGGGTGCGGTTTGCTGAGTTCGGGGCGCCGGGAGGTACGACAGCCCCGTGCGCACCCGGAGGGGGCTGCGACATGTCGCTTGTCAGCAAGATGACACCATCTTCAATCGTATCGCCGGCGAACCTCGACGGTTGGAGAATCCTCAAGCAGTCGGACAACCACATCTGGTTCTGCTTCGGAGGTCAAGGAGTCTCGAATAACGGGTGTGCTCCTGGCGCGCCCACGACGCTGCGAAGTCAGGGGCCCGTGCAGTTGGACGAGTGGATCCACGTTGCAGCAACTCGTGGAAGCACGAGCATTTCGCTCTATCTGAATGGTGCAATTGAGGAGACGAAGCCGCTGCCTACGCATTTCGATTCGGATACAGCCCAGCTTCGGTTCGGCTTCTTCCCGCTCCTTCCTCTAGACCCTGCATTTGGATCCAAGTTTTCCGGAGACATGGATGAGATCAGCTTCTATGGCCGTGAACTCTCAAGCCTGGAGATCGCTGCCATCCACGACGCGGGTCCGAGTGGGAAGTGCCTGCCCTGCTCTTCGGCGAGTTCAATGGCGCTGGGGTCGTCATGCCCCGCAGCTGGAGGGCCTCAACTCAGCGCGCTCGCGCCTTCCTTGGGGTCCTCATGGACGATGAATGTGACGGGTGCGCCGGTGCTTGCGCCCGCCTTCGTCCTCGTCTCTCAGCCAGGCGTCGTCAACGGCTTCACCGCAAAGGGCTGCCCTTTCCATCTTGACCCATCCACGTTGGCTCCCCCGATCGCCCGCGAGAGTGACAGTAGCGGAGACTTGGAGTTGAGCTTCACGTTGCCTCCGGACCCTGCTTTCTGTGGCATCGAACTCTGGATCCAAGTCTTCCATTTGCCACCGCCCCCTCAAAGCGTGCAGAGCACGAATGCGCTCGCGCTCGTGCTCGGTGCGTAGGCGATTTACCGTGCGCCAGTCTGTTGGGGCTGAGTCTCGCGATCTGGCGAGCAACGATTCTCGTCTGCACCTGTTTCTGCCCGTTCATGTTGAGGTCCGGTTGTGGGCGACTATCCCGCTGACGCAGCGGCCGCGTCAGCGGGATAGTCGCCGCCTCACCAAACTCGTCCGTGCTGTGACTCTCAATAACTCATCCCGCGGCGAAACGGGTCCCTCCGAAACCGAGAGAGTGACCCGCGAAACGAGTGTTCGCCGCGCCCGATTGGGCGCCCATGACTGCCCGGCTGCGCGTCACGGAACCACCGGTCCGCCCCGTGCTTCACTAAACTCGTCTGGACTCTTTGCTGGCGCGGCAGCCAGCTAGAGGAACGGTCGTTCAGGGTGGGCTTGACGCCCTTCAGCCCCTACCGCACGCCCAGTGCGGAGCCACCGATTTGGTCGACCGGAATCTGCCCGAATTCGCACTCGGATGAGTTATTGGGAGGCACGGGCCTACGCCTACATGGGCAGCGACGATTTCGCGTTCATCAACGACAATCTCGTGAATGGCTCAGATCCATTCGTGACGAAGCTGCTCCAGCGCGGCACCAAGGTGATCCTGCGCCTTGGCACGCATGATGAAACCAAGCCCTTCGTCCACATGTCGCAGTACATCGCGGCGCTCGTTGAGGCTGGAGTTCCACTGCGTGTTGAGTTGGGTCATCGCTTCGGTCACGGGTTCGCGCTGGGAACTCAGCCCGATGAGCGCGCCCTGCTCAACCGCGTGATCGATGGCGACCTCGCGCTCAGCACCGGCCTGTTCCACTTCCATCCGAACACCGTGCAAGACGAGCTCGACTTCGTGGGCAACGCCTTCTCGCCGCCGCACGCGCCGGTGTTCTTGGAGGCACCGATGTGGCTAAGCCTCGGTCAGCAATCCACCCTTTCGATCACCGGTCCTCCGGGCGCCGAGTATCAGATCTGGGGCGCGCACATCGACCTAGTGGAGTGGCTTGGCGGCAACATCGTGGACATCAGCCCTCCGCCCGGACCGGCCTTCTCGGGAACGCTGCCCGGAGCGATCGCGGGCGTCGAGATGACCTCGGCCGTCCACTCGCTCATGCTGCCCTACTCGCCATCAAGTGGTGGGCCGTGGCGGTTTGAGGTTCGCTACCGCCTGAGCAACGGCGACCCGTGGACGGTCATCGCGGGAGACACTTCGATGCCCTTGTCGTCCACGACGTCGACTCCCGCAGCCTCGTACGTCGCAGCGGAGGATCTCCTGGTGCAGCTCTTCGACATCGCGCCCGTATCCTTCTTCGAGGACAAGGGTATCGCTGATGAGGTCAAGGGGCTGGTTGTGTCGTCTCGTGTCGGTGGCCTGAGCGAGGACTCTGACTTCTGAGTGCCGCCCAACCGTGCTGTACGGGGATGCGACAGCGGACTGCGTTGCCGACGATGTGGCCCGCAAGGTCGTCTCGCCCTCCTGTGGCTCAGGCACAACTC
>JAJDDS010000538.1 GCA_029260195.1 Phycisphaerae bacterium | reverse complement strand
CTCGATGTCGTAGAGGGCCTCGCGGTCGGTTTGACTGAGGACCACGGTGAAGGTCAGCGACGCGGCCATGACCACGCCGGAGATCGGCCAGAACAGGCGACGCATCGCCAACCAGTCAATCTGCGGGCGACGCAGCAATCTCATCATCGGCAACGAGGTGATGACTCCCTTGGAGAGCAGCGTCTCAAAGATCAAGCGTGTGACGTACAGCGAAGTGAACATGCTGCTGGCGATGCCGAAGCCGAGGACCATGGCGAATCCCTTGACCTCTTCGGTGCCGAGGTAACCCAGCACGACGCAGGTGATCAACGTTGTCACGTTGGCGTCGACGATCGTGGATAACGCCCGCTCATAACCGGTCCGCAGCGCCTTGCGCATGCCCACGCCGCGGTCACGCTCCTCGCGGATACGCTCGAAGATCAGTACGTTCGCGTCGACGGCCATGCCCACCGTCAGGATCAAACCGGCGATGCCCGGCAGCGTGAACGTCGCCTGCATGGCAGCCATGATGCCGAGCACGAACAGCAGATTCATCACCACAGCCAAGTCCGCGACCACGCCGGCGAAACGGTAGTAGATGACCATAAAGACAATGACGGCGAAGGCGCCGATCATCACCGCACGCACGCCGAGAGTCCGATTGTGTTCACCCAACTGCGGGCCGATCGTCTGCTCCATCAGCGGCGTCTCGATGAGACGCGCGGGGAGCGATCCGGCGCGGAGAATCGCAACTTGGTCAGACACCTCGGTCTGCGTGAAACGCGAACTCGTAATCTGGCCTCGGTCGCGGATCATGCTGGCGATGTTGGCGAACGATTGGCAGACGTTGTCCAGTACGATCGCCATCGGACGCTCGATGTTCTCCGACGTCAGTGTGGCGAACTGCCTCGCGCCACGGGGATCGAGCTCGAAGTCCACCGCCGGTCCGCCGGAATTCCCGTCCACACCGACGAATGCGCTGGTCAGTTTCCACTTCTGAGCGCTGTCCCGCAGAAGCCCGAACTTGCGCTCCGCATGTCCCAGCGTGTACCACTTGCCCGCGTACTTCTCGTAGAACACGCGGGAACTGTCTTTGCCCGCCTCAGCCGCCTCGATCGAATCGGCGTTCGCAAACGCGACAATGTCCGCCACCTCAAGCCACAGGTAGTTGTCACCGGGCCGCGCGCGGGGACCGCGCTTGTTGAGCTGCTCGATGTACTTGGCCACCGGCTCTTGCAGGTAGGGCTCTGCGTGCTCGGTCATGGTCGGCGACGACGGGTCGCGCTCAGCGAGGATTCGGAATTCCAGAACGCCCGCGCCGCGAATGCGCCGCTTAAGGTCAGATGGATCCTCGAGCATTCCCTTGTCGGTCGCCCATAGGTCGTACTTGGCGATCATGTCCTCCATCGCCGCGGCGTACTGCGGCGATGAGTGCTCGGCGCGAACTTTGGCAAGTTCCGCTTCACGCTCCGTCGTGTTCGTGAGCGCCAGAATGTCCCCGAAGTGGTCCATGTTCACGCTAGTCTCGACGACGGCGTCGAACGCAGCCTCGTACACGTCGCGGGCCAAGTCCTCAGCCGCGATGTCGCTGCGCGCCCGCGCCGCCCGATACGCGCCGTGCGCATCGATGACCGCGTCGAGCATCGCAGCCCGCGCGGTGACGCCGCGGATCAGCCCGTCGCGACCCGCCTGCCTGCTGTCCGCTGATGCGTTGAGCATCGTCTCGACGTCGCGTCGCGAGATATTGAGCGCTGCCAATTCGGACCGCGCGGCGTCGTATGCGACGCGCCGTTCCAGCGCCTCACGCGGGGGACGCGGCATCTGGATCTCAAGCCGCGTATTTCCAATCGGACGCCAGATCAGGTTCAGCTGACCGTTCGGATCCACGCGCTTCTTGAGCACCGACATCACGCGTTCGGACAACCCCGCAACATCCCGAGACTCAAGTCCGGTAGTGTCGATCTCAAACAACAGGCTCGAACCGCCAGCCAAGTCGATCCCGGCCTTGAGCTTCCGTTGCGGAGGGTAAATAGCCAGGATGGCGACAACGATGGGCAAAACCACCATCGACCACTTAAACAATTTGCGTTCGTCGTTCATGAGTTCCTATTCTCCCGGGTGACGTGCATTCCACCCGCTGGTCCTAACGGCCGACAGGCGCGGCCGATTGTGAATCATCGTACGCTTGGAGTCCATACCAGTGAACAAATATCGAAAGGAGCGCGCGCCGCATGATGCCCGCGGTGCGTGACGGGTCAAACCGTGGCGGGTGGGGCGTGGGCGCGATGGCCGGGGTCCACCGACAGGCGGCTGACGTCGGCTGTCGCGACCCAATCCGGACGTGGACCGAAGCGGTGTCGTGGACCAGACTCGTCGGGATTCTTCGCCGGCCAAGTCTCGTCCCAGATCTCCGTCTTGACGACGCCGAGAGCGTCGGTGAGCGTGCGAGACCATAGGTCGACCGGCTGACTTCCGATGTCGAATTGCTCTTCGTCGTCGGTCTCGCCGTCCTCTCCACCGGCCTCGAGGCCGCGATCAGGCATCGGCGTCAGCTCGTCGAGCGATCCGGAAGCGAACGATCTACCGGCCACCTCGGAGAGCACTCCTGACGGAACAAATACAGCAGTGCTGTATGCGGCAGCGGTGAGGATTATCAGAGAATGCGTGAGAACGAGTTGGGCAAGTCGTGTCAGCACGATGGACTGAATTATATGGTCTGCCGCAGGCTACGCAAGCACTTCCGGCGCTCCTGAAACTGGGGCAATTCCCCCGAAGAGCCTGTGATTTTGTGCCGACGGCGGTAGGCGGGACGGCGTCCTGGAGAGACCCCGAACAACAAACGACAACCATTTCGGGATGCTTGGTAGGAGCGTAACATTATGTGGGGGTTGAGGTTACGGCGATTCAACTCGCTGGCGGGCGACCGAATCCGTGGCAAAATATTCTGCATAATTCTGTGGCGAACGGCGAACGCCCTTCGTATAATGCCCGCTGCTTTCGAAGTTCCGATAGTGTTTCGCACCTTAAAGAGGAGTCTGGAGTTGCCTGTGGAGCTCGGTCAAACGCAAAACTGTGTCGAGGAATTGCATTTTTCGCTGTATCAACGCGTCCTGCACCCGGAGTTGTTTCGGATATCCCAGGTCAAGCGAGTCGAACACCGTCGTTACAAGGCCGAGATCTGGATCACCGGGCTGACGCATGTGATCACGGTACAGTTCGGCGACCAGTACCTCACCGAGTTGGTGGCGGAGCAGAGCGAGATGCTCCCCCGGATGGGGTTGGCGCACAGCTTCCGCTTCCGTGGCGAGCGGGATTATTCCCAGAGTTTTGCGGGTGGGTTGCGTTACATTTTGTCGAGCCAGGTCGAGCGGATGACGACGAACTTGTTCC
>JAJDDS010000537.1 GCA_029260195.1 Phycisphaerae bacterium | reverse complement strand
CCAGGCGTGCAAGGCGCTGCGCGAAGAAGGCTACCGCGTCGTCCTGCTTAACTCCAACCCAGCCACCATCATGACCGACCCGAGACGGTGTTTCGAGATCAAGATCGCATTCCGAGCGGCGGTTCCGACGTTCGCTACGGAAAGTCTTGAAACACCCAGTCGTTCTGAACGCCCCCGATACGGAGGATTTCGCCGACACGATCAGAGAAAGTCGGTTCTGGACGTGGGGGTTTCGCGCGTTTCGTTTGCGCTGGAGGAAGCGCCTTCCCGGCGAGAGCGTGAAGGGCGGCGCGGGCGAGGTGCCACGCGATGTACACTTGTAGGGAAACGAACCGGGGATCACACCCGTGAAGCGCGGCATTCCGTATGCCGAACAAACCTCGAAGCGCCTTCCGCTCATCAGCGCCTCGCAGGCCCAACACACGTATGCAATGGCCCGCCGCGTCGTCGACCTTTTTCTGCTGAGGTTCGTACAAGACGGAAACGCACGAGTGGAACACGCTCAAGTACGCCGCCAGCGCGCCCCGATCAAGCGGGGAGGTTGCGAAGTCGGCAAACGTCCAGATTCCGCTCTTGAGTTGAGACTCCGGAACCAATAGTCCGCCCCCATCCTTGGTAACTGACGGGTGCAGCGAGGCACATACAAGGTCGAGAAACCCTGGAAGGCTTGCTTCGCCCAGGGGCACATCCAAGAACGCGAACATCTCGTCATCGACCGCACGCGCAGTATCAAGCGGCGAGCGTCCACCGAACCAGAGACTTGCGGGGTAGGTGCTGTGGTTTTCGTCCGCAACAACCAAAAGGCACGTCGCGACGACTCCTGCCATCCACCGCGCGTAGTCTCCGCGAGCGCTCGCCGATGTTCGCGCGTGAAGCACGAGTTCGACAACACTCCGGCGGTCGTCGGGCTCGGCCCAATCCATGGAAACATCGAGGACGCCAACACCCGGAGTGGAGAATGTCCGCGTGCGCGGAGGACCATAGCGAGGATCCGTGGACCCTGATTGTGTCGCGTCCGACCTTCGTCTAGGACACAGGGATATGCTGGCTATCACACTCAAGTGCAACTCTATCCGAGTCCGTGACTCGGTCAATCCGCTGGCGAGAAGTTGTCGAAGCCGGTCCTCAATGGCGTCCCAGCGCGGAATCTCCGGTGCGGCGAGGAACAGCGGAAGCAATTCTTCGACGATGTCGGATCGCGCGAGCACCGGCGCGGGCGTCCAAGGCGTTTCCAATCCGGTCAAGAGGAACGTCGCACAAACGCGAGCACACCCTTCACGGTAGCGCCGCTCGTATTCCTCGCCGATTTCGTTGAAGTAGGCCTGCTCATCATCCGGCAGTTGAACGAGTTCCCCCGGCTTCGACGTCTCCGAAGCCACGTGCGCCATCCACGCATCCACATTGCCGAGGTACATCTCGACGGCGGACCTAGCGGCGGGCGATACTTTGAATTCCATGCTCTTCAACCAATACGGACACGCCAGAACCCATCTGTCATGCCTTTCGCTGAGACCGCCGCGATAACCTATTCGACGTCAAGCTCGGAGAGGAGGCTTACGCCAAGCCCTTCCACGCGCCGGAAATCCACGTCGTTTGTGAGGAACTCGGAGACTCCGGTGATCAGCGCTGTGGCTGCGTGGATGGCGTCGGGCGTCTTGAGTCCCGTGCGGGCGCGCAGACTAGCCGCACGCTCCAATACTCCGATGTCGACAGGGATCAGACGGACCTCGTTCGCCCCGAGGAGAATGTCACGATAGACGCCCGCGAGCGTTTCGTCCTCGTCCCGCATTGGCTGCACGAGTGTCTCGACGACGACAAGTTCGCTGGCGACGATCTCGATGTCACCGCGCGCCGCCGCTTCCCACGCCGGTTTCAATATCGATGAGAATGGCTCGATCCTCTCGACGCTGTAGATGAAAACGTTCGTGTCGAAGTAGATCGCACCGGACGATGGGAGTCTCAATCTGCCCAAGAATCTCGCTCCCGCTGGATGTGAGCGTCGACCTCCTCCGCCGTCTTGAACCGCCGCTGCCCAGGCGACTCATTGAGGATGTCCAGCGCCGGCCTCGTGCGCCGGCCGGTCGACAAGACGATGACCTCCACGACCGTACCGACCGGAAGGTCGAGACGCGGGATAACAATGCTCCCGTCAGGCCGCACTGTTGTTTCGATCTTCCTGGCTGCCAACATGCCCTGATCCTCCAACGACGGCAGGGTCGCCCCCATCCGACGCGCGTGCCTCGGCAACGCGCGCGCCCCACGATATTGCCCACAAACCGCACCGCAAGTATCATACCCAACCCAGTGCCAAAACGAAACGATCTACACGACATTCTCATCATCGGCTCCGGGCCCATCGTCATCGGGCAGGGGTGCGAGTTTGACTATTCCGGCACCCAGGCGTGCAAGGCGCTGCGCGAAGAAGGCTACCGCGTCGTCCTGCTCAACTCCAACCCAGCCACCATCATGACCGATCCGGACATGGCGGACCGGACCTACGTCGAGCCGATCACGCCCGAGTTCATCGCCAAGGTGCTCGAAGAGGAGCGCCGCCAGGGAAACCCCATCGACGCCATGCTCCCCACCCTCGGCGGGCAGACCGGGCTGAACTGCGCCGTCGAGACAGCCGAACGCGGTATCCTCGATGAACACGGCGTCGAGATGATCGGCGCCGACCGCGACGCCATCCACCGGGCGGAAGACCGCACCGAGTTCAAGGAGACCATGCGGAGCATCGGCGTCGACCTGCCGCGCTCCGGCGTCGCACACACCTGGGAAGAAGCCCGCGAAATCGTCAAGACCGTCAAGCTCCCGTGCGTCATCCGCCCAGCCTACACCCTCGGCGGCGAGGGCGGCGGATTCGCCAGAACGGCTGAGGAATTCGAGACCATCGCCAAACGCGGGCTGGACTACTCCCGCGTGAACGAAATCCTCATCGAGGAGGACCTGACCGGCTGGAAGGAGTTCGAGCTCGAGGTCATGCGCGACCGGGCTGACAACGTCGTCATCGTCTGCTCGATCGAGAACATCGACGCCATGGGCGTCCACACCGGCGACTCGATCACCGTCGCGCCAGCCCAAACGCTGACGGACAAGGAATACCAGCGGATGCGCGATTCAGCCATCGCCATCATCCGCGCCATCGGCGTCGAAACCGGCGGCAGCAACATCCAATTCGCCGTCGACCCCAAGACCGGCCGACAGACGGTCATCGAGATGAATCCCCGCGTGTCGCGATCCAGCGCCCTCGCGTCGAAAGCCACCGGATACCCCATCGCCAAGATCGCCGCCAAGCTGGCTGTCGGATACACGCTCGACGAGATTCCCAACGACATCACCAAGAAGACCCCCGCCAGTTTCGAACCCAGCATCGACTACTGCGTCGTGAAAATCCCACGCTGGACGTTTGAGAAGTTCGCCGATGCCGACGAGACGCTGACCACGCAGATGAAATCCGTCGGCGAAGGCATGGCTATCGGCCGCACGTTCAAGGAGGCGTTTCAAAAAGCCATCCGCTCGATGGAGATCAAGCGCTTCGGGTATGGCTTGGACGCCAACGACAAGTGGCTCGAGGCACGCAAGCAAGCGCACGCCCAGCGCCGTGGCGAATCACACGAGGGCGAACCGCGATTCGCCGCCACCAGCACTGAAGCCCCGCCTGATACGCAGGAAGAACACGCCCGATCCTGGCCAATCCCCGATGACGTCCTCCGCGACAAACTCGCCAACCCCTGCCAAGGGCGTCCCTATTACATTCGCTATGCGTTCAAGATGGGCTGGTCCATCGACGAGATCCACGATCTGACCCGCATCGACCCCTGGTTCCTCGGCCACTTTCAGGAACTCGTCGCATCCGAAGACGGCATCCTCGCGGGCGACGAACAGTCCCCGGACATCGCTCGGTTGAAATCCGTGGGGTACAGTGACGTGCAGTTTGAGACCGCGCGGGCTGAAGCCCGCGGCTCGTGCGCCGGGTCGAAATCGTCACCAGTCTACAAGCTCGTCGACACGTGCGCCGCGGAGTTCGAGGCGGAGACGCCCTACTACTATTCGTCGCACGAGTCCGGCGCGATCCACATCGACCAAGGAACCACTCCGATCGCCGACGACGAAGTTCGCATCAACGACAAGCAAAAAATCGTCGTGCTCGGCGGCGGGCCGAACCGAATCGGACAAGGCATCGAGTTCGACTACTGCTGCTGTCACGCCGCCTACGCCGCCCGCAACGCCGGCTACGAGTCCGTCATGGTCAACTCGAATCCCGAAACCGTCAGCACCGACTACGACACCAGCGACATGCTCTTCTTCGAACCACTGACCCACGAGGACGTCTTCAACATCTGTGAGCGGCTCAGCGGAGACTCCCCGCTCAACAACGGCGGCGGGCGGGTCAAGGGCGTCATCGTGCAGTTCGGCGGACAGACGCCGCTCAATCTCGCCCAG
>JAJDDS010000536.1 GCA_029260195.1 Phycisphaerae bacterium | reverse complement strand
GTCCACCGACCGCCAAAAAGCCGCCGGATTGACGATCGGACCGCTGCGCGCGCCGATCACCCGAAGCGACGACGCCGGTGACGTGACGAATTCCTCGCAACGGGTGAGCAGGTGCTTTTTGAATCGATCCGGCGCCGACATCACCTCGGCATAAGCATCACCGGGCGCGTAGTCGAACGCAGCCAGCACGCTCTCTGCCCGCGCCGCGTACGCCTTCGTTTGCTCTTCCCACGCAACGTACAAACTCGGCAACAGGATCATGGTCGCCACAGCCAATCCGATACGAAACGGATTCCGCTGAATGAACTTCTTCGTGCGATACGTCCGATTGCCAGCCAGCGGACTCACCGGCCGGTTCGCCCGTAACGCCTCCAGGTCCGTCAGTACCTCCGCGACCGCTTCATACCGATCGTCCTGCTTTGACGCCAGACACTTACCGATGATCGCGAACAATTCGGGAGGGACGCTTCGCCCCGCCTTTCTCGCCTCCTCTTCCAGATCAACCCTTGCGATCTCTCGATACCGATCCAGACGTTGCTGCAAGTCACCCGCCTGCTCAAGCGTCGCGTTGCTCTCCATGCTCGCCCGCGGAGCGTGACCGATCAGAATCGCGTAGATCGTCGCCCCCAACGCGTAGACGTCCCAGCGGACGTCGGGATGGACCGGCTCCCCCGGACTCGCGAGTTTCGCCTGCTCCGGCGCCATGTAATACAACGTCCCCAACGATGCCGCCGACTCCGTGAACACGCGCGACTGACCAAAGTCCACCACGCGAACGTTGTTCTGCTCGTCCACCAGGATGTTCGCCGGCTTCAGGTCGCAGTGAATCAGCCCCTTACCGTGGACATACGACAGCGCCTGGCAAATCTGCTCCATCCACCGAATCGCCTGCTCCTGCGGCGCGAGCGACGCCGGGTCCACATACTGCGCCAGCGAACCTCCCTCGATCAGATCCATCACGTAACACGGCGGGTCGCTCTCGAGGTCAGTGTCAAGGAGTGTCACTATGTGCGGGTGCCGGTCGAGTCGCGTGAGGCGCTCGACCTCGCGCTGCAGAAAAATCCAGTCCAACCCCCCCCGTTGAATGAACACCTTGACCGCGACTTCCTTGTTCGTCCGAACCTGGACCCCTCGCCAAACCTGCCCGTACGCCCCCTGACCCAGAAGATCCTGCAGCACATACCCCGGAACCCGCGGCGCGTACTCACTGTGCTTCAGCTCGCGCCGGGAAAGCTCCACCGCCGCCTCCATACCGTCCGGCGTCTGCTGGATCGTCCTGTCGTCGATCGCCGATCCCCGTCGCGAATCGTCTGCTTGACTTGGATCCATCACGTCCCCGTCTCGGTCCGTCGAACCGACCCAATTGGAGCGACACCAGAGTCTGTCCCGAAACCGCCAAACGGGTGCCACAGTAGGCTTGTCCGCCAGTGGTATTGGAGTATCGGAATAAGCTCTACTTCGCCGTCATCTCGATCACGCCTCGCCAATCCCCCGGCGCCTCACCCTTGAGCGCCATGCTCATCAAGTACTTCGCCGCCGGATCCTCCGTTGCGATCGGATTCAGCAACTGAAACGCCTCATCCCACGCCCCTCTCTCGAACGCACCCAAGCCCTTCCCGTGAATCGCGAAACGCTTCTCCAATCGTTCACGCGCCGCCGCATCCTCGGGTGTCCGATCCACCGTGTAAAGATCAACCTCTTCCCTCATGCCCGCTGGACGAAAACGCGCCACCCGACGCGACAGAATCCGCTCGGAATCCACCGCGCGCGCCACCGCTTCCGTCACCAGTACCGTCACCCCCACCACCTTCGTGATCCCCTCTATGCGCGACGATTGATTCACAACCGATCCGAGGACATCGTACTGCTCCTTCTGATCCGACCCCAACGACCCCGCCACAATCTGCCCACTCCCCAACCCGATTCCGCACCGCCACCCGCCCGGAATCTCCTTGATCTGCTCCGCCATCTCGATCGCCGCCAGACACGCCTGCTCCGCGTGCTTCGGTATTGCTTTTGGAACGTTCCAACACGCCAACAACCCGTCCCCGGCATAGGAGATAATCACCCCGTTCTGATCGATGACGCACTGCGACACCACGTTCAATACTCCGCGACGCGCCTTCGTGAAATCCAGAATCCGCTCCAGATCCTCCTCCTCACGCAATGAGAAACTTTCCTCCGTTCGCGCCGAGAATCCACGGATGTCAAAGAACATCGCGGTCGCCTCCGTGATCCGCGGCGCGAGCGCGTCCTCCGTGTCCGATTCCAGAATCTCCGAAACCACCTTCTCCGAGAAGAACTGACCCAAGCGAGACTTCCAATTCTCCAACTTCTCCATCGAGATCGCACGGCCGATCATATCCGCCACCAACCCCACCAACCGGGACGTGTTACGTAGCGACATGTTGCAGGCTCTTACCCCGTCAATGCCGCCCGCGCCACCCCCTTCGCCAACGCCCGCGACATAGAACAACACCGGGGCCTCACCCGGCACTGGCATCGCGCAACACGTCGCCCAGCCCACACCCTCACTCGCCGTCGCGTCATACGCGACCCCCCGGCCGTCACCGCCCCAACAGTAGGTCACCGGCTTCGGCGCCTCCCCGATGGCTTTTTGCATCAAGCGACGACTCAGCAGCTTCGGACCGCCTCGGTCAAGGCTCGCGTCCTCCGCCAACACGATCGGCTCTCCTTCCCCCATCCAGACCGTCTGGACCCAGTCCGCCCCCGACGCCGTTCGAAGCGACCCGCACGCGTAAACGAAAAACTCCGCTCGGCTCTTCGTGCGCAAAACCACCGGCAGCTCCAGCAGATCCAGAAGCCGCATCCGGTCGCCGGCGGACCCCTTGTCCTTCATCTCAGCTAGGCTCATCGTGTGCTCAACGTGGGCCGCGACCTCGTCCCGCCGCGCGGTCAACTGCCCACTCCGGCTGTCCCCCGCCTCCAGATGATATGTGGTCGAGCCGATGACGAAAAACTCTCCCGCCACCATCGTAAAACTGTCGGCTACGGAACCCTTGAATACGATCGCGTTCGCTGTGTCCGGCAGCCGTTCCACCGCCAGTCCCTTCTGTGTCGAACGGCACCGGGCGTGTCGCCGACTCAGGCATCCCTCGAACCCGACCCGACAATCCGCATCCGCCGATCGACCCACCACGAACTCCCCGTCGCGCGCAAGATCAAACGTCTCAGCCCGGTTGTCCGAAGAAATGATGACCAGCTTTTTTGGCATGGTGACCGCAAGCATCCAAACAGCACTAGCCCCAAAGACCCATCCTACCCGTTTCCGGGTGGCATGGCCAAGCGCAGCGCGG
>JAJDDS010000535.1 GCA_029260195.1 Phycisphaerae bacterium | reverse complement strand
TCCAAGGTGCAACCACGCCCCGCGCCGACGCTCGAAGAGATGCACTCCTCTGCCCTCCGGGCCACCAGAGGCCCCCACGAGGATGGTATCACCGCTGAGCGAAACGAAGCCTCCGAAGAATGCGGACCCTGAGGAGCTTGGTGGCGTCAGCTTCGACTCCTGGAGCCAGCCATCCGACGTTCGCCTGAAAACGTACGCGGACCCCGAGCTGTACCAGCCTGAGTCATCTTGCTGAGCGCCGACCACGAACACGTCACCGTGAAGGCGACGGAATTCCCAAACAGGTCGCCTCGGCGTGCGTCAGATGCCGTGACCTTCGCCTCGCGAGTCCATTGCCTCCCTTCACGTCTGAAGACGCGACCCGCTCCCGAATCAACTCCGGGACTAGTGGCTGGACATTGTCATCCAGCCATGCCTCTGTTTCGCTCCGGCCAAGGCGAACCTCGCAAGCCAGTACGCGCAAGTAGCCATGTCGCTCACTGGCCTGGAACCATCCGGGCACTGGATCTGGGATGCCCAGTGGCGCTGCGTACGTCCCCACCTGGCTCAAGCCACCTACCACGGCCACGCACAACAGCACGTATCTGGACATCACGATGCCTCTCTGATGCTTGTCGTTAGTCGCTGGCCCCGTCCACACCCGCTCTTGTGGCGCACGTCCCGACCCTGCCCGGTCCGAACAAGATGGGCGCGAGACTTGGTCACTAAGGGAACATCGGAAGGGCTCCCGTGCGGTTTGAACACGGTGTCGCGTTTCATGCGGGTTTCGTGGTTATCGAACTGTTGGACCAGGAGTTGGGCGGACAGCGCCGCCTGGCGCCGCTATTCGGCCTCCGTGTCGCGCGTTGACACCATGGGGTGGGATCGATACAAGACACGCTCGCGGGTCTTTCACCAAACGCATGGGTCCTGCATGATGTCGATCTTCGCCGCCATCGGTGCCCAGACAATTCACTCGATGGACGCGTTTGGCCAGTTCTGGCGATTCGCCGGGAAGACGCTCGCGTTGCTCCCCATGACATCGATGCGCCGCGGGGATTGGCGCCGACTGATGCCTCAGTTCTATCGTGTCGGTGTCCGCTCGGTCCCGGTCATGACGATCACGGGCGTGTTCGTCGGTCTGGTTCTCGCCGCCCAAGCGGCTGCTCAACTCAAGGCCGCCGGTCTCGAAGAACGCATGGGCGTTCTCGTGAACCTCTCGCTGGTCAGTGAGTTGGGTCCCGTACTGGCGGGGGTCATGCTGGCGGGTCGCGTCGGGGGCGCGTTGACAGCGGAACTCGGCACGATGAACGTGACGGAACAGCTCGACGCGCTCCGCGTGATGGGTACGGATCCGGTTCGCTATCTTGTGGTTCCCCGCGTAGTCGCCTGCATCGTTCTCGCCCCTCTGCTCACCCTCTACTGCGATCTGTTTGGGGCTCTGAGCGGCTGGTTCGTGGCAGTCCAACTGGAGGCGATACCGTCCGAACCTTACGCGTTCTACACTGCGGACGCTGTTCAGGCGTGGGATCTCTTCGCGGGGCTGGCGAAGAGCATGGTGTTCGGCGGCGCGATCGGATTGATCTCGTGCTACAAGGGATTCCATTGCAAAGCCGGCGCCGAGGGCGTCGGTCGGGCGTGTACGAGCGCGTTCGTCACCAGCTTCATCGTCATCCTCATCTCGGACTTCTACATGCTCCGGGCGTTGCAGGACATCTACGTTTCGATCTGGGGGTTCAAACCTCTGCTGTAGGACTGCCATGTCCGTCGACACCCGGTCCGATTCAGCACGTGTCCCCCCCGAACAAAGTGGCGCGATCATCGAGTTGGTCGATGTGCATAAGCGTTTCGGTCAGCAGGTTGTTCTCGACGGAGTGAATCTGCGTTTGTATCCGGGCCAAACGACCGTCGTCATTGGCGAGTCGGGCATGGGCAAGAGCGTGCTGATCAAGCACATCGTCGGTCTGCTTCGCCCGGACCGAGGCCACGTTCACTACAAGGGCGAGCGCATCGACAGCCTCACCGACAGGCGACTGGCGCGGATTCGCAAGGACTTCGGGTTCCTGTTTCAATTGAGCGCGTTGTTCGATTCGCTTACGGCGGGACAGAACGTCGCTTTTCCGCTGACCGAGCGTACCGGCAAGAGTCCGGCTGAGATCAAGCGAGTCGTTCGGGAGAAGTTGCGGATGGTGGGACTGGCCGACGTGGCCGACAAGATGCCCGCCGCGCTCTCCGGCGGCCAGAAGAAACGCGTGGCGTTGGCCCGTGCCATCGCCCTCGATCCGTCGGTCATCTTGTACGACGAGCCAACGACCGGTCTCGACCCGGTCCGGGCCGACGTCATCAATGAGTTGATCCTCAAACTCAAGCGCGGGCTGAGCGTCACGAGCGTGGTTGTCACGCACGACATGGCGAGCGTTTACAAAGTCGCCGATCGCGTCATTATGCTCCACCAGGGACGGTTCATCTTCGACGGATCGTGTGAGCAGATCCGCCGATGCCAAGACGAGCGCGTCCGCCGATTCATCGAAGGACGAGCCGACGAAGAAGACCTCAAGAGCCTCCAGGAGGGCTGAATATGGACGATCTCAAACGCAACACGTTCGTCGGCGTCTTCATGCTCGTCGGCCTTCTGGCCCTCGCCTGGTTGATGAGCTCCTTCGGTGAACTGCCCGCGTTTCTCGGCCGGGGTGAATACGACCTGCTGATCGAGGCCAAAGACCCCACCGGCATCGGCGACGGAACTTCGATCTTTCTCAGCGGCGTGCAGATAGGGCGCGTCAAGGAACTGAAATTCAAAGACCCTCAACACCTCGATTCCGGCGTTCATATCGTCGGCGCCATCGAACGCGATTACGTCATTCCCCGAACCGCATGGGCCGTTGTGCAGCCCGCTGGTTTCGGTCTTGGACGCGGTCGCATCGATATCAAGGTTCTCGAAGGCCAGGACGCGCCGCCGCTGCCCGAAGGCGAGGCGATTCTCGGGGTGGTCGGAAACCCGTTGGGCGACATGATTCCTGATACACTGCTCAATTCCATCGACCGCTCCGTCGCGCAGTTCGGGAACTTCGTTGAGGCGCTCACGCCCGTCGCCGCCGACCTCCACCTGCTCCTTGAACGACACACCGTCGCAGCCGTCGACCAGCCCGTTGACGATGCCCGACGACTCACCGCCAACCTCTCCACCGTCATCGAACGGTTCGACAAATCGCTCAAGACCTTCAACGACACCTTCGGCGATCCGCAAGTGAAAGCCGGCTGGCTGGAGCTCTTCGCCAATGTCAAGCAGATGAGCGTCGATGGCCGCGTCGCGCTCGAGAATATCAACATCATGACCGCCGAGCTCAGAACCGATCTCGACCGCATCAGCCACAAACTGGAGAGCGGAATCGACGACGCGAACGACCACATCGAAGCCATGGCGCTGGATATACGGCCCATGCTTCAGAACGCCGCCAAACTCACCGCCTCGCTTCTGCACCTCACCTCGGCTCTGGAACGCGGTGAGGGAACCGCGGGCCGCTTCATGACCGATGCGCGACTTTACGAATCCCTGCTGCTGACCGCGCAACGGCTCACCGAGATGATCGACACGATTCAGCGCATCGCCGCGAAGTTCGAGCGCGATGGCGCCATCAAAGTCGATGCCAGAACTTCGGTCGGGACCTTCCGGAAGAACGTCGACATTCCGGAATCAACGCGCTGACTGAACTCGACGCGACACCCACTCGATCACCGCGGCCGCAACGAACGGACCGTAGACGGGATAGGACACCCACGCCGGCATGTTCCATGTCCCCGTCCGCGCCCCCACCAGCGTCGCTTCGAAGTAGAACACCATGCTCGCCAGCAACACCATCCAGCTCGCGCGCGGAGCGAACACGAGCCCCAACGCGATCCATGTCAGGTACCAGAAGTGTACGATCGGCATGAAGATCACGAACCCGCCGAAAACCGGCAGGAGCACGCGAGATAGAGGCGCCGGGCGCCGGGCGTGCCAAAGCGCGACACCCGCAATCGCGAGTCCACACACCAACCGCGACGCGTCGGCTGCGAACAATTTCAGCGCCGCTCCGTGACCCAAACTGAGCATTTCCGTCTCCCGCGGAAACTTCACCAAGCTGTGAAACAACGATACGCCCGGCGACGCGAATGGGACATACGCCGCCACGATTACGCCGCCAGCCAACAGTGCGGCCCGCCAGTGCTTCCTCGCCAACCAGGGCAGCAGAACGATCGGCACAATCTTGGTTAATATCGCCCCACTCAGTAGAACCGCGCACAGGTAAGGTCGACGTCGTGCGTCCGCCAGTCCCGCCCCCGCCAACAGCGCTACCAGCGCGCCATCCAAGTGCCCCTCGAGGCTTACGGCTGACAGCACCAACGGGCAGACGCCGTAGATGATCGCCAGATGCGGCGGTCTCCCTTCCGCGCGCAACCACGCCCCGATCATCGCGACCGCGGCGCAGTCGAACAGTACATACATCAGCTTCATGCCGAGTAACCCGGGACACACCCATGTGGCTGCGAGGAACTGCCACTGTGCCAGCGGCGGGTAGATCGCGGGATATTCTTTGTGGTTGATTGACTCCCACAGTTCGTCGCGCAGGTCGGCCAGGGATTCGTCCTCGGGCGCCACGGCGAACGGATTGATCCCGGCAGCCTGAATTCGCCCTTCCCACACATAACGATACAGGTCATCGCTCGGCGACGTCAACAACAGCGCCAAGCGCAGCACGACGCACCCCGCAAACCAGTACCGCCACCGCCCAGGTGGACGCCGCCGGCAGACCGAGTAGATCAGAAATCCGAACCCCAAAAACCCCACGACGTAGGAGCACTGAAACATCCGGACGTCGTCCGAAATGTCCCCCAAACACGCGCAAAACCCAACGAACGCCGCGACGAGCGCCCAACCGATCACAACCGCGGCTGGGTGCGCCGGCTCACTGTCGGATGTTTGTTGAATGTCTGGAAGTTGCATCAGTCCGGAGCGGACCGGTGGATTCATGTTAGGTGCGAACCGTCTCGACCAATGTGGCTGACGAAACCAGCGAACTGCTCGCTACCGGTTCCAGGGACGGTGTCGGCGTCTGGATCAGGCGTCGCGTGCGACGTCGTGGTATCGACATCCAACCCACCGTGAGGAATCCGACACCGTACAAGAGCAGGAACACGCTCACCGGCCAATGTTCCCCCATGACGTAATAGCCGAAGCTCACCATCGAATAGACGCCGAGGACCAGTTCAATCACCCACATATGCGTCTGAACCGGCGCGTAGCTGCCTGCTAATCGGATGGTCGACTGACTGCCCGACTTCGGCGTGCGCACGAATTCTCCGCCACGCAGGAACAAACCGCGCACGGCTGCCAGTGAGTTGTTGACGCACATGCCGCATCCGAGCGCCATCAATTGGGGGATCAGCCACACGCCCGACCAGCCGCCCCCCAGACTGTACCGCGCGTATCCGTAGGTGATCGCGGGTGCGATCGCCGATGCCAGAATCACCATCCACATCGCCCAGAACCACGCGCCGACGTTCATTCCGCCCTCCAGGCGAACGAACAGCATCGGGCGAGCGACGATGGCCAACAAGAGCATCCAAACCGACACTGAATAGTGTGTGAGGTGCAGCGTGGCTTCGATCTTCTGCCCCAGGCGAAGCGGCGCCCGCCAGATCGAGGGCAACAGCTTCACCGCCACCTGGATGGAACCGGTCGCCCAACGACGCTGCTGACTCTTGAAGGCGTTGATATGCCCGGGCAGTTCGGCTGGACACGCCAGATCGAAAGTGTAGTCGATCCTCCATCCGCCCAACTGCGCGCGGTACGACAGATCGAGATCCTCGGTCAGCGTATCCCCGTTCCACCCGCCGACGCCCGGATCCTCGATGGCAGCCTTCCGCCAAATGCCCGCCGTTCCGTTGAAGTTCATCATGAGTCCGTTCCAGGCACGGGCGCCCTGCTCGACGGCAAAGTGGCCGTCGATCCCCAGCGCTTGGCACGCCGTTATCCAGGACTCCCCCTGATTCAAGTGTGCCCATCGCCCCTGCAGGCAGGCGAGTTCGGGCGCATCCGCCAGCAGCGGAATTGCCCGGCGA
>JAJDDS010000534.1 GCA_029260195.1 Phycisphaerae bacterium | reverse complement strand
AAGCTGTCGTCGCCACCGGTCATGATGAGTCCGCCGCCGGTGTCCTCGACATAGGACGCGAGCATCTGGTGCTGTTCCTCGGTGAAGACATTGGCGGGAACGTTGGCAAGGATGATCGAAGCGTAGTCGAGCATGCCGGCGAGGTCGGGAATGTCGTCGGATACGTCGATCACGGTCGTCAGGATGTTCTCGCCGGTGAGCGCATCGACCAGCGCCTGATCCGCGCCGGGGTTCATCGTCATGACAGCCACCTTGCCCTTGCCGGAAACGAAGGAGAAGGCTGTGGCGCGGTTGTTATCGACGATGGCATCCATGGATGCGTCGTCGGGGACGAAGCGGGCTTCGAACCGCTGGACGCCATCGGTGGTGATTGGCAGCCTGAGAACGAAGGAGTTATTGCCGGGATTGAGGCGTTTGTGCGTGATATCGAGCGGGAGATCCAGTTTGTCGCTGTTGTGGTAGATGTCGATCCGTCCAGCCGCAGCGCGGTTGGCGTGGATGTTCATGCGGATGGTTACGATTTCGCCCTTCTCAGCCGTGGCGGGTGCAACCATCTTGTCGAAATAGACCTCGTTGGAGAGGCGGTACCAGAGCGGCGCGACGTCGATGACCACGCCGTCGGACTTGGCGCGGCGGGCTTCGGCGAGCACGTCCCCCATGTTGTCGTTACCGTCGGACATGAGCACGATGCGCTTGGCTGTGTCGTGTGGAAACATCGCCATCGCGAGTCGGACGGCGGCTGCGACGTCGGTGCGCTCGGGGTTGGGCATGTCGGGAAGTCGCCCACGGTCGAGGTAGTAGCCGCCGGTCATGGGAAGTTGTTCGAGGTATGCCAGTCTGGCGAAGTCGATGACGCCGGTCTTGTCTTTCGGCGGGAGGTCGCGGCAAACGGCCTCCATGTAAGACTCCTGGGCGTCGGCGTGCTCGCGGACGCTGAGCGAGCGGTCCATGAGAAACATGACGGTGAGATTCTCGTTTCTACGGACGCGGTGAACTTCCGACAGGATGGCGGTGACCGCCAGGATGACGAGCGAGCGGACCCCGATGGCTGCGATCCGGCGCGCGGGTCCGAGTCCGGCGAGGGAGCGCATGGAGAGAACCACCATCAGCGGTACGATCAGGGCGACCCAAAGCCATACGGGTTCCTCGAAGGAGAAGGGAAGTTGGACGGCGAGTGGGGTCACAGTTTGATCTTCTGCACGCGGGCGTTGAGCGAGTCCAGGACGAACACCCGTCCCTCTGGTCCGTAGGTCGCGCCCCATGGTGAGTTGAGTTCGCCCAATTGTCTACCGGGACCGCCCCACGTGCGCAGGGAATTGCCCGCGGCGTCGAACCACTGCAGGCGGCAGTTGCCGTATTCGCAGACGAGGAGATCGCCATCGGGCGTCAACGCGAGATCGTAGGGATAACGCATTTCGCCGGGGTCTTTGCCCATCCGGCCGAACTGGGCGAGGAGGTTCCCGTCGAGATCGAACCGCAGGATGCGGTGATTGCAGGCGTCCGCGATCCAGAGGGTCTGCTGATCGTCGATGCTGATCGCCGACGGTCGGCGCAACGGTCTGCCGTCGATGTCGCCGTCGATCAGGGACGAGATGAACTGATAGTCACGCGACCATTTCGTCACGCGATCGTTGCCGTTGTACTCCGCCACATAAATGAAGCCTCGCACGTCGAACGTGACGTCCGTCGGTAGCTGAAACTGTCCGTCCCCGTTTCCGGGTGATCCGAACCGGGCGAGTTCGGTGCCATCCGGATCGAAGACCATGACGCGGTGGTAATGGGTGTCAGCCACAAAGACACGCCCGTCGGCGTGGACCGAAAGCCCGACGGGTTTGCCGGCGACGTATTCGGGCATCGACCAGCCGGTCTCGTAGTTGCCGTCCGCGTCGAACCGTTGGATGCGAGCGGTCTTGTCCACGATGAAGAGCTTGCCGTCGGGTGAGGCTGCGATGGCGCGGGGGTATCCGAACTCGCCAGGGCCCATGCCTTGGTAGCCGAAGGTGTGGACGACGCCGTTCGGCGTGAGCGGCGGGGGAGAGCACGCGGGGAGGAGCAGGAAGAAAGGGACCAGGGGACGGAGGGACGAACGGACGAAGGAATCTAAGAAGTTAGCGTTCATTGGTTTCGGCGCCGCAGTACAATCGACGTCAGTATAGCGCCGGGGAGGATGGAAGCCAGCATGCAGAGGCTGATGGCGACGAGCATCCCGGTCTCGAACCGGTGAAATTTCTCCATGAGCAGGGTGGAGAGCATGCGCGGGTCCGGTACCTGCACCATCGCGATGACGGAGATGTCGGAGAGCGACAGGGAGGCTGCAATGAACAGGCCGGCGAGCAGCGTGGGCCAGTTCTGGCGCCATTGGAAGGAAATCCGAGCGGCTGATTCATCGGCGCCGTCGATCGTGGCTTGGGCGAGGACGTCGGAGGAGAGGGTCTTACCGGCGAGCCACGCGGCGAACAATCCGACCCATGCATAGCGAGCGGCGAGGGCGATGACCAGGATGGGCCAATGGTCATAGATGGGGGGGATGAACTGGTAAGCGGCGATGACGGCTTCACCGATGAGCGGTCCGGGCAAGAGGGCGGAGAGCGTGATGAGGAAGGGGACGGAGCGATGAGCGGAGACGAGCGGAGCGGCGGTGACGCCGATGAGGGAGATCGTGACCGCAGCCGAAAAGCTGACGGCGAGCGAGCCGGCTACTTCGTAGCGGTAGGTTCGGTAGGCCGTGCAGAGATCCTGGAAGAGTGACGGGCGCCAGGCGAGCGCGGTAATGGGAATGACGAGGGTCACCGCGATGATCGCAAGAACCAAGAGGCCTGCGGATGTGAATCCGCGGGTCGGCTGCCCGGAGAGGGGGCGTGGGTCGGAGCGCTCAGTCTCGGTTCCCGGGAAGAGGCGACTTGCGATGACGAGGAGGAGGACGACCGACGCGACCAACGGGATGGACTGGCGCAGGCAGTCGCCCAGGCGAGCACTGTGGGCGGTGACGAGCAACTCAGTGGCGACGACGGTGAGTCCGTTGGCGTGCGGGACCGTGTACTCGCCGAGGAAGATTATGAGAAGGATCAGAGCGCTGACGCCGACGTGTCGGCGGAGCACGGGTACGACGGCGCGACGAAACGCGGTAGGGGGGCTCGATTCGAGCAACGCAGCCTCATAGGCGTCGCGGCCGGCGCGGGACCAGCCAGCCCCGATAATGATCGCGGGAATGGGCCAGGCGTACGCGGACCAAATGAGGACGCAACGGATCATGGGCGCGAGTGATTCGAACCCCGGTGTGTGGGCGCCGAGCAGACGCTGCCAGCCGAACGTCACGATCATCGGCGGGAGGAGGAGCGGGAGGACGAGGCAAAGTCGAAAATCGAAAACCGAAAAACGAGAGGGGCGAGGCGAAGTCGAATGCCGCCCCACGATGAACGCGCCGGGGGGGGAGAGTGCGATGGACGTCACGGTGGCCACCGTAGCGAGACCGAGCGTCTTGGCCAACAGCGTCCATTGGCGGGAGGATGAGAAGTAGCCGCCGGCTGGGGAGTGCCAATCGGAGAAGGCGCGGAAGACGATCGCGCCGAGCGGGACGAGGATGCAGACCACGAACCCGGTGAGACCGGCGGCGACGAGTGCGATGCGGAGCGTGCGTGGGATCACCGGAGGAGTGTATCGCGAACGACCGCGGTACTCGAATCGAGTTTTGCGGCGATTTCGGAGAATGGGAGTCGGGAGGCGTCCGGTGTTGTGAGGTTCAGCGCGCGGCGCAACGCGGGGCGGACGGGGATGTTGCGCGAGAGCGAGTCAGCCAAGGTACGCTCGGTATCGGCTGACACAAGGAAGTCCGCCAGCCGTTTGGCGAGCTTGGGGTGGCGGGCGTTCTTAATGACGGCCACGGACGACGGGATCCACAGCGTCCCCCCGTCGCCCATGTCGAGGTACTTGAGATCAAGAGAGGCGCCATCGCGCCGGGCGACCCAGACATCATCGGTGTCGGTCATGCACATGTCAGCCCGACCGTCGATGACGGCGCGAACGGCGCTGCTGTTGCCGTCGACGAGGAGCGCGCCGTTCGCGCGGAGGTTCTTCAGGTACACCGTCGCACGTTCGTCACCCCAAAGCGCGAACATCGCCGCCACGTGGCCCTTGGTCGTGCCGAATAGCGGGTTGGCGAATGCCAACCGGGAGGCGTGCTCGGGTTGGGCAAGTTGCTCCCAGGTGTCGGGGAGTTGCCTGCGTGGAACGCGCTCGGGGGCGTATGCGAGCACGCGACCTCGGGCACCGATGGCGGTCCAGCGGCGTTGGGGATCGCGGAATTGACCCGGGATGTCGGCTGCGCTCGGTGCGTCGAAGGGTTCGAGCAGTCCGTCGTCAGCCAGTCGCATCGTATTGAACAGTTCGCTGGAAAAGAGCACGTCCGCGCGGGGTCGATCGCGCTCGGCACGAATGCGGTTCACGAGTCCCGTAGTCTTGCCGGCCTCAGTGTCGAAGACGGCGCGGGCGGTGATGCCGGTTCGGGCTTGAAATTCGTCGAGCACTTGCTGCGCAAAGCGCTCGTCGACGCTGCAATAGACAACGAGCGCGTTGTCGGGAGAGGGGGAGCAGGCGGGGAGGAAGAGGAGGAGAGGGACGAAGGGGCGCAGCGACGATGGGACGCGGAGGGCGGAAGATGAGCGGGCGTTCATGGCGCAATCTCTGGATCTACTTTACCGGTTGGCGAAGGATCGTGCGGAGGTTCTCGGGCGCAACCTGGTTGGGGTCGGACAGGTAGATCTCGTGGTGGCGACCGGTGGGAATTAGGCCCTTTTTCTTGGCGAAAGCGAGCATCAAGGCAATGTTTTCGTGTTCGCCATCGTAGGGCCCGACGTGCAGTATCTGGACGCAGCGGCCTTCGGTGAGCGTCTCGCGTTTGATTTTCTCGGCAGCGACATTCTTGGGTTGTGCGGCGGACTGTTTGACTGCGTCCGCCAACTCCTCTTCCGTGACGAATTCGGGAATGCGGAGGAGGAGCTTCCAGTTCCAGGTGTCCTTCGGCTGATCAGACAAATCCCGTTTGTCATCGTCTCCCCACCAGAGGCCTTCCAGCGCGGAGACCGTGTAGGGTCTTCCAGAGAATCGATATTTCATGTTGATTGTGTATGCCACAGTGTAGAGGACGCCGATTTTCTGCTTGAAGGCATCGCCGCCGGGGTCGCCTCTGCCCGTGAGCGTCAGATAGGTGGCGGGTCCGATGTCGACGATGGCTGGTTTGTCGGTGGCGATGTATTCGTCCTTGTATTTCTCATAGAGGTTCAGCCCGGCGTCGGCTGGAGTGCCAGTTTTCGTGGATTCCGGGGGGCGGGCGCTCGCGGGCGTTGATGGCGCAATGCACGAGAAGATCACCGCGAGTGAGGCTACGTAAGTGGTTGGACGCGAGGGCGCTGCGTGAGCGGTCATGGTCAGTTCTCCAGTGGCATGTAAATGTCGGTAATGAGTTGCTCCGGTGGCGTATTCATGGGCGCGTTGCGGTAGAATTCGAGCGCGGGCGCGGAGCGTAGCTCGTGCTTGCTTGTGGGAAGCCACGCCCCGCAGAGTTTTGCGTAGGTGTCGCCGAGATTCGCATAGGGACCGAGATGGCGAGTGACGGCGTATGTTCCGCCACTTACCGTCTGCACACCGATGTCGCCGTCGGGCTGCGCTTGCGCGCCGACGACGAGACAAGCGTCGTAGCGTAGGCGGCCGGGCGGCGTGACGGCGGGGTCGTCGTGGACGACGGCAAACGTGATCACGTTCGGGCCGACGAGCCCGCGCGGTCCAGCCCATGCGAACAGCTTACTCCACGTCGCGCCGACTTGGTCGTAGGCGCCGGTGTGCCGAGCGAACACGACGTGCATGGGGTCGACGGTCTTGACCTCGACGTCGACGGGCGGATTCGGAGTGACCGGGCTGAAATCCGACACGGTTCCGTCGGGCGAAAAGTGGACGCCCGAGGGGGTCTGCCCGACCGGGACGGATTGGTGGTGTTTTCGGAATTCGGACGGCGGCTGGCTGAACATCGATCGGAACGCGCGGGTGAAGGCTTCGTGCGCTTCGTACCCCGCGTCGAAGGCGATGCGGGTGACAGCCTGGTCGGTGAACTTGAGGCGGTGCGCGGCGCGTTCAAGCCGAAGCCTGCGGATGTGGCTTTGGACCGACTCGCCAATCATGCCGCGGAAAACCCGATGAAAGTGATAGGGCGAGAAGTGGGCGACGGCGGCGAGGTCGTCCAGGGAAAGGGCTTCGCCGAGGTGCTTCTGAATGTGGATTAGGACGCAAAGCAGACGCTGCTTGTAGTCGGTGCGGGTTTCGGTTCGCATCGGGGGCTTCATGAGCATAAGGATACACCAGCGCGTGAGGGAATACTTGACCGTTTTTGCTGAATTTGGAGGGTGCGTGTTGGGGTGGGGCGAACGGCGGAACGAGTAGGGCGGTGGTTGCGGGGTCACGGTGTGATTTCGGGCATCCAGGCGACGTCGCGGCGGACGCCGGACCAGAGGGTGTTGTCGCCGTCGAATCCGATGGAGCCGTCGGGATTGGATCGGTCGCCCAGTGATTCGACGGACTGGGAGTCAGCGTGGGTGTCAACCCAAAGGAGGTTGGCGCGCTTCGAGTGTCGCGGGTCAGCCGCGGTCCGGAGTTGGTCTTCAAAGCCGGCCATCTCGCCGTCGCCGGGGTCGACGCTCGGGGGGTCGAGATTGAAGCCCTCGTTCCCGAGACGATCGTCATCGCGGGAGTTGTTGTCATACTCTGCCCGCTCGCGCGGAGGAAATGACGCGGCGGTCCCCATGCAGTCAGCCACCGCGACTGTGGCTGCGGGTGCTTTGATGCGAGTCGTGACGATCGGCCAATTCTTGAACGAGTGGATATCCTCGGAATCCGACAGTCGGGAGTTGCCGAGGAACTGGTAATTGTACCCGTAACTCCCATTGCGCTCGTCGGTCCAATTCGGGACGGCAGGACAGACGTAGATGGGCGCCGTGTAGTCTTGACGATCGCCGGTCTGATCGTGGAGTTCAATCTCGGTCTTGCGGGACTTGGGATCGTCGAAGGGGGGCAGGCCGACGGATTTGCTCATCTTCGCCAGAAACGTCGGACGGTACTTCCGCCCGCCGGCGATGTCGGCGAACCAGTTACAGGCGTCGACTTTGGACATACGCGACGGGACGAAGACGTCGCCGTTCTCGTTCGAGTACATGACAAGTCCTTGACCGAGAACGCGGAGTTGGCTTAGACACTTGACTGAGCGGGCCTGTTTGCGCGCGGATGTCAGAGACGGAACCAGGACCGCGATGAGACCGGCGAGGATCGCGATGACGACAACGAGTTCGATCAGCGTGAAGGCGGTGCGCCGCGTCATCGTCGACCCGGCGCGGATTGGATGGCTGCGATCTCGCCGTGATCCAACCAGACGAGTCGGCAGCCGTTGCACGAGTCGATGACGACGGCGCCCGGTCCGTAGTAGGGGTGCGTGTCCATTGTGCGTTGGCAGTTCGGGCAACGGGTGGATCGCTTGAACTCCTGGGGATCGAGCGGAATGGGTGCGTCGGTGTGCCCTTCTTGAATCGCTCGGCGAACGCGAACAATGTGGGCGAAGTCGTCGTTGGTGACAAGTAGTCCGCGACACTTTTGACAATAATGCACGGGAGCGCCCTCGGCGGCACCGTGGTCCAGGTGAATATCGCAGACGGGGCAGGCGAGATCCCTCTGCGGTCCGAGGCGGGTGACGCCGTCGGCTGATGACTCGGGATCGCTTGAGAAGTGGAATGCGCCGCAATAGTGGCAGTGGAGGAGATCACGTCCCCGGACGATTTCGAGCGGGGCGCCACAGTGATCGCATTGCATCGTTGTGTCCGTGTGGGGGTTCGTCTGGACAAAGGCCCCCGCGAACCGTCCGGTTCGCGGAGGCCTTGCAGTTCGTACTGGCGGTCACGTCGCTGTTCGGCGCGCCGCGTCGATTTACAACGCCTACGGTTCGACGTAGGACGCCGTCTGCGCCGGCGCGATGTCCGAGTTCGAGGGGACCAAGCCCTCCATCGTCTTCTCCAAACGCACCGTTAGGACCGCGTCCCGCTCAATTGCCTCCCGCACGTGGAACGGCATCGCGGGATGCACGAAGCTCGCAGCCAGGAGTTTCGTGTCACCCTGGCGGTGGACGATGCGGCTGTTGTTCTTCATGGTCTCAAGGGCGACGCGCGCGTCGTCGAGCATCTCCATGTGACGGTTGATGTTGTCGATCTCGCGACTCACGCGCTGGCGGGCACGCTGCAGGACGACGCGCCGCGGGCTGTCCTCGTGGGCCGCCTCGAAGAGGAGGTCGAAGCGCCGCTGTTTGCTCCCGAGGATGGTGCGCACCTCAGCGAGGTCCCGATGCTCTTCGTCGATGGGATCGAAGAGGCGGTCCGGGGCGACCAACCCGCTGGTGAAGGCGAGCGCCAAGCGGCGTTCGCGCATATCCTCGACCTGCGTATTAAGCTGGTCGATCGCGGACAGCACCTGCTGCATGCGCAACTCGTTCTCGACGAACTTCCGATCATGCTTGTAAATGTGGTCGGTGGTGAGGTAGTAACGTTTGCGTTGTTCGAGGCGATCGACTTCCTCAGCGAGGACCGTGCGGCAGCCAACGAGGTCATGGCAGACCCGATTAACGAGGCGCAGCTTGCGTTGCGTGTCCTGCGAATCTGCGACGAGCAGGATCTTCGTGACCGGCTCGCCGTTCTTGACCAACGCGACGTCCTCGGGGGCGAACGTCGGCAGAGTGGTCGGATGGAAGAAATCGCCGCCGACGGGTAGGAAGAGCACGACCGCGTCGCTGAGCAGATCGGTGCGTTTCTTTTGCGTCTCCGCCTGCATCATGTGCTCATGGGCGATCATCTCCCCGAGGTCGCGTTCGAGCTGATCGAACGCGCGGATCTGCTTGGCAAACGTCTGAAACGCGGATGCGTCGGCCGTGTCGAGCTTGCCCTGGATCTCGTGGTTGTACGCGATCCACTGCTTCTGCTGGGGGATGAGGTCCTTCCAGCTCTGGAGCGTGTCCATCAGTCCCGTGCCGGTATTCCGAACGTTGATCCAGCCCTTCATCGCCGTGGTCTGATCGTGGTCCCAGTAGCCGAAGGTGTAGTTACCGGGGGAGAGCGGCGTCTGGGAGTAAGTCATGTCGTCGCCGTCGAATTCGCCACCCCACAGCGCTACCGTGAACGCGCTTGGCGGAGGAGTCGTCGAGGCTTCAACGACGTACTCGTTTTCCTCGGGTCTGGCCACGTCGTCGCTGACGGTTCGCGCCTCCCCGAATGTGGGGAGAGTGGATGCGAATCGCTCGGCGATCGGCGGCGTGGCGAACCGGACGGAGACCAATGTTGCGGGTCTCACCTCCGCCTGTCTCGACGCGCAGCCGGCCATCGCAAGGATCGTCGTCGCGGACGCAGTTAAGAACAATCTGACCTTCATCGTTGGCACTCCTCTGGTACGATAACGGGGTATCCTGTGATTCCATTAGACCGTGGCATCAGCCGTGGTTGGGGATCGGCAAATTCGGACTAGAACTCAAGCAATCCGTCATCGAATTCCGCGTTCAGGCGGACATCGGTCATGGTGTAGCTGGCGAGCAGTTGCTCGCCGTTGGCGTCGGCGTAGGATCGGACCGCGACCGGCAGAAGCCACTCGGTGTCGATGTGTACGATCAGGCGAGCGTCCGGATAATCCCCCCCGGCGCCGGCGTAGGGGAGGCGTCGCTCAAGGACGGTGGTGGCCCGTCCGTCGATTTCGTCGGTTCCAATGATTCTGAAATCGAGGTCGCCACGCCGCTCAGCGCGTTGATTCACGGTGAGGACACGCTCGATGGTGGCGCGGAAACCGAACTCGTCGATCGCATGGCGACTCGATTCTCGGGCACGGGTGCCGTGGATGGGGATGGAAACTTTGCTGGCGATCAGGCGGACGAGCGAGCCGGCTGGCTCGACCAGCGCGCATTCCTCGCCCCGCTTGTTTCGGTTGTGTCCGGCGACATAGAGGCAACGCTTGACCTGGACGGGGTTGACGATCCAGTTCATCAGAATAGTCCGGGGCGCCTCGCGGTACAGGACTTCGATGCCCTGTTGTTTCGTGAGTTCGCCGCGCACACGTTCCTGCCGCCAAAACGTGCAGCTGTAAGAACGGATGTTCTGTTCGTACTGCTCGGCGGCCACACGTAGCAGCGCGCCGGGGTCGTTCTGTCGCATCGCGGCTGCTGCCACGGTGCGGACTGTTGTGTGATCGACACCGCGTCGTCCGGACCCGAGGTTGGCGTTGGGAACGGCGCGGACGTATGCGGGTTGGGAGCGGGAGCGTATCCCGCTTGGAGGTTTCTGCTGGCGGGCGATGCGAATGCGTGGCGGCTCCTCGGCGTGGGCACGGCCAATGAACCGCTGCCCGGCGAGGATCGACAACCCCGCGACCGCAACGGTCGTCAAGGCGCGGACACGCGGGCTGCATTCAACCGTCGTAGTTGAGTTGAGGCTTAACAAATCGGACACCTCCTGGCTTGCTGGGTGCGGGGGTTGCCACTCACCGGCGCCGCGCGGCCGGACCGAAACTCGTATGGATGATCACGAGGGGATCGAACGGATCAGGTCGCGCGCGACGGCACTCGGGAAGTACGAACACCGCGCGCCCAGGTACAGTGCCGGGCGAAACGACGGCGCGCGCGGACTGACGCAACGTCAACACCCCCGTACGCAGGACCTCTCGCGAGCGGCGAAGCCAGCGGTTGATCAGTGTCCGGCAATCTGTTGTGCAGGTGAGGATAGTCAGGACGTCGCCCCCCATCGCAGCGGCGGCAGCGGCGCGCAAGTCGACCGGGTCAGGTCAAGACCGCCGCGTTCGGCGCAGCCAAGCTTTCAGGTCATCACGTCATGTCCACACCGAGCGACGGCGAGCATTCGCACGGTGCGGTGAAACGTACGATTCGCGTACCGACGGGGCAAGCGTCGAGGCCGAAACGAGACCCCGCATCGTTTGGATCGGCTGACTCCCGGGGTCGATAACGCTGCCGCCGGCGAAGATCACCCTGTTCCGACCAACTCCGGCGCGATGGTGCCGGAAGCGGACCGACCGGATTTAGATACGCGTCGTTAGCCACCTTCCGCGCGTGTATCGGAGCGCGGCGAGCAGCGC
>JAJDDS010000533.1 GCA_029260195.1 Phycisphaerae bacterium | reverse complement strand
GACCCTTCAACCCCCAGACGCCGCAGAACACGCACCGAATCGCTCAATAGCGGATCGAGCAGCCGCAACACTTCAAACGAGCGGTCATCGGAAATCCCCAGCGCATGACCGGCCGCTTCCAACCGGGCTTCGCGTTCGCTGACGGATCGGTCGCGGGACTCAAGCGCTTCGGCGCGCGATTCCAGCTCCCCGCGAGCCTGATTCAAAGCCGCCCGCTCGGACGCCAGACAATCGCGCCGCTCGTCGAGCTTGGCGGCGCGGTCCTCGATCGGTTTCACGCGCTCATCGAGCATCAACTCCCGAGCGGACAACTCGCGCTCGTGCGATTCCAGCGCCGCAGCGCGCCGTTCGACAATCTCCTGAAACTCACGAGCAGCTGCCTCGCGAGCGTCCAACTCCCCCTCGATCCGCGCGAGGTTCTTGCGCGACGCCTTCGAGGCAGAGAACTCCACACAACTCTTGTCGATCTCCGCCTGTCGTTTGCGGAGGTCCTCGTCAGCCGCCTCGAACGCTCGCCGGTCCCTCTCCAATTCGCCCCGCCGCCCATCGAGTATTTCGCGCTGCCTCTCAAGCTCCAGCTTGTGCGTCGCCAGGTCCGCGCGGTCTCGCTCAAGATCGGCTGCACCGGCTTCGATCGACTCACGCTGTGACGCGAGACGGGACTCGATCACCACAAGTTCGGCGCTGCGGCGTTCGAGCGCTTTGTCGCGTTTGCCCCAGTCGCGCCCCTGTTGTTTCAATTCACTAGCAAGGGAATCGAGCGCGTGGTGTCGGTCGGCGCAATCAGCCTCGCGCCGTTCGATCGTCGCGAGTCGATCAGCCAGCGCGCCGGCTCGCCGGTCAAATTCGGCGGAGCAGTCCGACATCTCACGCGCCCGCTCCTGACAGGACGCAATTTGGCCAGCCAGAGTCTGTTCGCGGTCGGTCAGGCCTGCTTCCCGGTGACGAATATCCTGGCTACGTCGTTCGAGCTCACCGTTGCGGCGATTGTTCTCTTCACGCAGTTCGTCGAGTTGGCGAACACGCTCTTTCTCGCACCGCTCAAATTCCCGGGCTTGGGTGTGCAGCGCTTCGGCTCGTTGACGTACCTCGATCTCGTCGCGGTTCAACCCTTGGGTTCGCGCCTCGATGTCGCGCAACCGGCGATCGAGTTCCTCCCTGTGTTCGTCGAGGTGGCATTCGCGTCGCTTGACCTCGGCTTGCAGCGCCTCCGCGTCCGTGAGCGCGTCTCCCCGGGCGTCGATGTCAGCCCGGCGCGTCTCAATCTCGATCCGAAGCGTTTCCATCTCCACCCGACGCGCTTCAACCTCCGCGCGGGCGGCTTCGATTTCGTCGCGGGCGACGTCGATGGTTGCCTGCCGGGCGTCGAGCTCAACCGTGCGCTCGGCGAATTCCGCATGGGCCTGCTCGGTCAACTCGGCGAGCTTGGCGTTGCGCGATTCGATGATCTCCTGCGCAGCCGCCCGCAACGTATGCTCGCGGTCGCCGAGCTCGAGCTCTCGTTTTTCGAGATCGAGTTGATGGGCCTCAGTTTCAGCGGCGCGGGACGTAATCGCCCGCTCCCGCTTATCCAGTTCGGCGGCGTGCTCAGTGTCCACTGCCGAGAATCGCTCGGTGTCAACACGTTGCTCGGCGTGCGCGCTCGGCGCGAATCCTTGCGGCTCGTAACCACCGAAGCGGGCATAATCCACAGAGGATCCCTCCGTGGGCGTGTCGGCCAGGCGGATGCGGTCTCCCGCGATTTCCCCGAACGAGTAGCGTGACTCCTGGCAGAGCGCCGGCGCATCCGGCGCGATCACGTTGGCTACGCATAACGCCCGCCCCCCCGCCGATACCACGTCGCCGGTCACGAGAAACGCCATCGTTTCGGGCTTCCCGTTGACGGTAAGTCCGTTGGCGCTGCCGAGATCGAAGATCGCCGGGCGTCCGTTCACCGCGCACACAAGCGCGTGAGCGCGGGACACGTTCGAGTCCTCGATCTGCACGTCGCAGGTTTCACGCCGACCGATGACGAACACCTCGGGCAGATCCTCCCACGAACGCTGGGTCGACCGGTCGCGAAGTTCAATCGTCGGGCGGGCGCAGAACATCGTTGCCGCGATCGAGCTGCCACCGCACGTGTCGCCGCTTGATTTGATGTTGACGCGGAACTTCCAGGCGTCAATGCGGATAACGTCGCCGTTCTGGAGTTCCGCACCGAGCGTACGGTTCCCGTTCACGCGCGTTCCGGATCGGCTGGCGAGATCGCGCAGCACGAGCCGTGATCCTGTGTTGACGACGGCGCAGTGCGCGGGCGCGACGTTGTCGTGTTTGAGACGGACCTTGGATTGCTTGTGCGATCCGAAGACCGTGACCGGTCGTCCCAGGTCGATTTTCTTGCCGTCACCGGATTTTCGCAGGACGGTGACACTGGCTTGGAACGGATGCGGTTTGGGTCTGTTTGCGGGACGTTCCGACGTGTGGGCTTTCGCGTGTAGCATGGCATCCTCCTTGCCGCCAGTCGACGAAAAGCGCACCGCAACCGTGGACGAACGAGGACCGTCCTGGGGAATTGGACCCGGTCAATTGCCGTGCTGGGTCGTCGTGATAGCGACGTCTGGAGGCAACCCCTACCGCCTCATAAGGCTTGCGTCCCGGGCGATTGTAGGAACGGCGAAACTCGGATGTCCACAAAAGTCGACAATAATTGTCGCCGTTTCTGGAGCCTCGTAACGTTATTATGAGGTTGATCTTACGCCGTGTCGCGAGATCGTCGGGTCGGGCGGATCGAGGATAATCGGACCTCGCCGACCGAACCGGGGCTTGAACAACGTCCGACATCACCATAAACGAACGCTCAGCTGCGGCGGTTCGTACGGTGACGAACGGTGACACTCTCTGGAGACCGGAAACGCATGGCACGAGGCTTTGAAAAACCGACGCGTGGGTGGCTGCTGATGTTCGCGCCGGCGATGCTGAGCGGGTGCGGCCCCGATCTGCTCTACCTGCCGTCGCTCGCCATCGGGCAGTCGGAGATCGTCCTGCGCAGCGTCCGCATCGACGACGCGCTGACCGGAGACACGATCGCCGACGACATCCGCGCCAAGCTCGAACTCATCCGCGAAGTCCGCGACTACGCTCACGGCACAATGCGACTCGATCCGGGCCAGGGCTTCCGACTCTTTTACGACAATACAGACGGCACGCGCACCTACAACGTGTCAGCCTCTTACAAGGACCGTCTCGAACCGGTGACCTGGACGTTCCCGATCGTGGGGACCCTTCCGTATCTGGGGTTCTTTGATCGCGACCGCGCCGAGCACCATGCGGAGACGCTGCGCGAGGATGGTTACGACGTCTTTATGTACGAGGTCGACGCCTACAGCACGTTGAATTTTCTGCCCAACCCGGTCCAAGCCACAATGCTGGAACGCGGCGAAATCTCAATCGTCGATACCGTCATTCACGAGATACTGCACAGCACCATCTGGCGGACGAACGACACCACGTTCAACGAGAGCTTGGCGACCTTCTTCGGGAGGAGTGGAACAGTCGATTTCTATCTCGATCGGTCCCCCGATCATCCGGAGATGGCGCAAGCGGCGACGGAGCGGTTCGAGGATGTCGATCTCTACAACGCCTTCATAATCGAACTCCACCTGGAGTTGGAGATGTTCTTCTCGAGCGACGCGTCCTCGGAGGGCAAAATCGCCGGCCGAGCGGAGATTGTCCAGGCGGCGAGAGCGCGGTTCGCTACGCAAGTTCAACCGCTGATGCACACCCCGGAAGCGTACGACTGGGTCGCCGATCTACCGGTCAACAACGCCTGGATGCTCGCCAATTACCGCTACAATTTCGATCTTGACCTGTTCGCCAGGGTACATGACGCCAATGATCGGGATTGGCCCCGCTCGATAGATGTGTTCGCGACCGCAGCCGATTCATCCGATCCCAAGCGGTACCTGCGCAACTGGCTGGACGCGCGCGAGGGGAAACGCTGACCCCGCTCGCCCAACCGGGCTTTCGACCGTATACTACCCACCCCTCTCAGCGCGGGCTGCTCGGCAATGGTGACACCGCTTGAATTGGAGTTTGAAACCACCCATGAGACGATCCCTGTTCTCCCCGACAATTATCGTGGGCGTCGCCCTCATCCATGCCGCCGCGGCCCATGACGCTCGCGCGGAAACAACCAACTACGACCGCAGTGACTGGCAGATCCGCGCCGAGATCGACCGACACTTGTCAACGGCTGAAGCGCTGCTCGATCTCGTGCTGAAGGCCGACGGAGCGCGGACCGTCGCCAACACCCTCGTCCCCATCAACGAGATGTACATGCAGCTCGATGCCGGGGCGCAGATGGTCGAGTTGTTCGCCCAGGCGCATCCGGATCCAGCCGTGCGTAAGATGGCTGACGAGGGCGAGCGGAAGATTTCCAACTTCCTCACGGAGTTGGGGCTGAACCGAGCCATGTACGACGCATGCAAAGCCGTCGATGTCTCGGGCGCGGACTCCGATACGCAACGCCTGATGTTCAAGACGCTGCGCGACTTCCGGCGCGCCGGAGTCGATCGAGACGAACCCACCCGCGCGAGAATCAAAGCACTGCGGGAGGACATCGTCAAAATCGGGCAGGCGTTCGGCAAGAACATCCGCGAAGGCGTGCGGAGTATCAAGCTGGACAGCCCGTCCTACCTCGAAGGGTTACCCGAGGACTACATCGCCTCCCACAAACCCGGCCCCGATGGCAAGATCACCATCACCACCGATTATCCCGACTACAACCCGTTCATGAGTTACGCGAGAAACGCCAAGGCGCGACTCGCGATCTACAAGGAGTTCCGCCGGCGGGGTTACCCAGCCAATATCTCCGTCCTCGACGAACTCCTGGCGAAGCGCCACGAACTGGCAAAAGCCCTGGGATACGATCATTGGGCGCACTACATCACAGAGGACAAGATGATCGGTGACGCCGACGCGGTCGATCAGTTCATCAACAAGATTGCAGGACTCGCCAAAGCGCCCGCGGATGCGGACATGGCGATGCTGCTCAAAGCCAAGCGGCGCGACGATCCGGCGGCGAAGAGGGTCTCGGACGACGAGAAGACCTACTACCAGGAGCGAGTCAAAGCGACCGCGTTTAACTTCGATTCGCAGGAAGCACGGCCCTACTTCGAATTCAACCGCGTTCAGCAGGGGCTCTTCGACGTCACCGGGAAGCTCTTCGGCATCCAGTTCCGTCCTGCCAAGGATGTCACGCTGTGGCACCAGGACGTGACGGCTTGGGATATTTACGACGGCGCCAAGCACATCGGCCGGTTCATGCTCGACCTGCACCCGCGCGACGGCAAGTACAAGCACGCTGCCTGCTTCGGCTACCAGACCGGAATTAAGGGCAAGCGGATTCCCATCAGCGTACTCGTGTGCAACTTCCCGAATCCGCGCACGTCGCAGGGACCCGCGCTGATGGAGCACTCCGACGTTAAGACATTCTTCCACGAGTTCGGACACCTACTGCACGCACTGCTCGCGGGACATCACGACTGGATCGACATCAGTGGCATCTCGACCGAGTGGGATTTCGTCGAGGCACCGTCGCAGATGCTCGAAGAGTGGCCTTGGGATACGAAGACGCTGCAGATGTTCGCCAAGCATCACGAGACCGGCGAACCCATCCCCGCCGAGTTGGTCGAGCGGATGCGCGCGGCGCGGGACTTCGGAAAGGGAATGTGGGTCAGCCAGCAAATGTTCTACGCAGCCATCTCGCTCAATCTCCACAACCGCGGACCCGCCGGTCTCGATACCACCGAGAAGATCAAGGAACTGACCGTCAAGTACGCACCGTGTGACTACGTTCCGGACACGTACATGCACTGCGCGTTCGGCCACCTCAACGGCTACTCGGCGATTTACTACACCTACATGTGGTCCATGGTCATCGCCAAGGACTTGTTCAGCGAGTTCGCCAAAGCGGGAATGTTCGACGAGGCTGTGGCGAAACGGTACCGGCGGTGCATTCTAGAAGCTGGCGGTGCCAAACCGGCGGCGGAATTGGTCCGCGACTTCCTGGGCCGAGATTACGGGTTCAAGGCCTACGGAAACTGGCTTGGCGGTTCCGGCGGACCGGCGTCCTGAAGACGGATCACGCGTACGGATCGTGTTCCCCGTCCAGTGTCTTGCCTGCCGCAGACCGCGCTCTGACAGAGCCGCGCCCGTAAGGAAGCGGAACCACACCGCGATTCAGGCGTCGCGCGCAGCTCGGCCGGCTCCCGCGCATCGTCCGGTATGGCACGCGAGAATCAGCCTCCGCTGAATACACGCTGGAGGCCCGCGAAGTCGGCGAAGTCGACGTCGTTGTCGGCATCAAAGTCGAATAGATCACAGGGAGGTTCGGCGTTGCCGAGGGGGCCGGTGATGCATTGGCTGAGTTGTTCGAAGTCGAAGAGATCAACGTCACCGTCGTCGTCGAAGTCGCCGGGCAACGATGCACCCAGCGTGCCGTCGCCGAGGACGTTTTGGCCGTAAATATCACCAGAGTCCGCGCGACTGTCTCTCCACGCCAACAATGCCTGGTTGTGCGCACTTAGTGTGACGGCCAGACGAGACTTCGTCGCGAGGATCGAAGAGGGCTCTATCATTCCCGCCGGCCAGACGCTGTCCCCTTCGGTGTCGAGTCGGGTGGCGCGGATGCGCTGCTGAGAGAAGCTCTGCGTTTCGACCCAGAAAATCAATGCGCCGTCCGCAAAGGCGAGTGTTCGCGCCTGCGTTTGCTCAAGCGGCCCGACCGGGATGATCACCCTTCCCGACTCGCTCCACTGGCGGGTCCCGTTCGACGCGATCTTCTGTGCATAGACACCGTGCTGCGATTGGCTCAGATTAGTTTCAGTCCACGAAACGAAGATCTCGCTTGCGGTCGCGTTGAACGAGACGCTCGGTGACGTGCGCAACTGCGACGCAAGTGTCGAGGTGACGACACCGTTGTGTGGAAAACGCTCGGTCCCGTCCGCGAGGATATGCTGAACCGAGCACTGCAGCGGGCTGCTCGTGTACCACGCGAAAACCGCGCCGCCGTCGCCGTCCCTGACGAACGTCGGGAAGTTGCCGAACTGAAGGTTGCTATTGTCAAAGATGTTCACGGGAGACGCGCCCCATAGGAACGCACCACCTGCCGACACCTTCTGAGTATAAAGCCGGCCACCGAATCCGAGGACCATAGACACGATGACGCTTCCGCCGTCGGATTCGTGCAGGTCACTGGCTGAGTAGCTCCCGCCGCCCGTATCGCTGATGGTCACATCCGCGCCCCACTCCGGCGCTCCGAGGGAATCGAGCTTCTGAAGCTTCGTGTCGGAGTTGCTCGTCCAAGCCACGACAACGTGGCCATCCGGCGTGCCCGCGATTTTCGGAGCCGCGACGAAACCGCCGCCCACGGTGAGTTGCACACCGGGAGCGCCCCAAGCTAGAACGCCGGCGGGGGTTATCATAGCGGCCGTGATCCGCGTGGATCCAAAACGGTCGTCGCGAAACGCGAGCAGGGCGTTTCCGGCGCTGTCGATCGCAAGCCCATAGTCCTGGGTCGAGCTGAACGAGCGATCGGCGACGAGAACACCGTCATGCTGCCACTGCTCGATCCCACGGGCGTCGAGACGTTGAAGGTAGACGTCGTAGCCGCCGGTGGCGTTGTCGAACCAACTTACATAGGCCCCACCGTCCGCCGTCGACAGGATTTTGGCTTGCGTCTGCTCACCAGCGCGATCCGCAATGGCGAGGTTCAGCGCGGGGTCGTCGGACCACTCCGCGCGCGCAAGCGATGCGATCGCTAAGGCCGAAAGTCCGACAGATACACCGCGGCGATAAGTGTTGCGCATGTTCCTTCCCCGTTGTTGGACTCCTGCCAACCCGGGGCCAATGAGCCCCGGATTCTGATCCAGCTTCTCCCCATCGCCAGATCTCACGCCGCAATCGTATCCAAACGAACCGCTCGATTCAAGCGAAACGACCCCTCCGCCCCCAACGAGGTCACCCCCTCCTGGACGCGCTTGTCATGTCCGTCACGATTCACGCGCCACGCCAAGACACCTCGTCCCAATGCCGCCGGCAGCGCGTGGTGAACGTCCGAAACCGTAGCGGTCGACCCCTAGTTGGCTGTCGGATCACACGAAACGGAATCTCGGGAACCCACGTGCGGCGTGGCGGTCTAATCCAGCAAGTAGAAAACGGACCGACTGGATCGAAACGAAGAGAAGGAGCTATCGATGACCACGCAACGCACCTCCGCCGCCGCGATCGTGTTGGCGTTGACCCTGGCTTGCGCGCCAGACGTCATCGCATCCCCGGAACTGTCCCCCATACCCGGTGGGGTACTGCGCATCATCCCCCCCGACGGCGAAAACCCCCGCATCTGCCCCCTGCGACACACCGACGTCCAGGCTGACATCACCGGACTCGTAAGCCGAGTCACCGTCCGGCAGACGTTCTACAACCCGCTCGACCAAAAAATCGAAGCCGTCTACGTCTTCCCACTCCCCCACGAAGCCGCCGTCGACGACATGACCATGACCATCGGCGACCGTGAGATCGTCGGGCTTATCAGGCCGCGCGACGAAGCCCGCGACATCTACGAATCCGCCCGGGCGGCTGGACACGTCACCAGCCTGCTCGACCAGGAACGCCCCAACATCTTCACCCAGTCCGTCGCCAACGTCGAACCGGGCGTCGAGGTGGTCATAGAGATTAGCTACGTCCACGCCCTCAAGTACGAGGACAACCTGTTCGAATTCAACTTCCCCATGGTCGTCGGACCGCGCTACATTCCCGGCGGCGGCAGCGCGCCAGCCCCCATGACCCCCGGGCGGCCCACGCCGCAAGTCCCCGATGGGCACAAGATCACGCCGCCAGTGACGCCTCCTGGCACGCGCGCCGGCCACGACGTCAGCCTCACCGTCAACATCGACGCCGGTGACAATATCGCCGAACTCGCCAGCGCCCTCCACCGCGTCAACGTCGAACGCCCCATCCCCGGACGCGCCGTCGTCACCCTCGCCAACCGCGGCGAAATCCCCAACAAGGATTTCGTCCTCCGATACAGCACCGCCGGACCCGACCTCGGCGACGCACTCTTCACCCACACCGACGCGCGCGGGACGTTCTTCACGCTGCTGCTGCAACCACCCAAACGCATCGTCCCCGAAAGAATCGTCCCCCGCGAGATCATCTTTGTTCTCGATACGTCCGGGTCTATGCGCGGTTTCCCCATCGAAAAAGCCAAGCGGGTCATGACGCAGACCATCGACACGATGCGGCAGAATGACACCTTCAATCTCATCACGTTCGCCGGCAGCACGCGCATCCTCTGGCCCCGACCCAAACCGAGCACCGTTCAAAACCGCGAGGAAGCCAAGCAGTTTCTCGCAACGCAGCAGGGCGGCGGCGGTACGGAGATGATGCAAGCCATCAACGCCGCCCTCCTCCAACCCGTCATCCGATGTGGAAATGACGACCCAAGCGAAGCCCGTTCGTCCGCCATGCGCGTCGTCTGCTTCATGACCGACGGGTACGTCGGAAACGACATGGCCATCATCGACGCGGTCCAGAACAACGCACACACTACTCGCGTGTTCAGCTTCGGAATCGGCAACTCGGTCAACCGCTTCCTCCTAGATGGAATGGCCTCCGCAGGCCGTGGAGAGGTCGAGTTCGTCACCCTCAGCGACGACGGCGACGCCGCGGTCGCTCGATTCTGCGACCGAATCTCCGCGCCGGTCCTCGCGGACGTTCAGATCGACTGGGGCTCATTGGGTGTAGACGAAACCTACCCCAAACAATTCCCCGACCTCTTTAGCGCCAAACCCATCATGATCCACGGACGCATGCAAGGTACGCCCGCCGGAACGATCACGCTGAAAGGACGCACCGGCGTCGGACCGTTCCAGCGCACGTTCGCCGTCTCACCAGCGATCATCTCCACCCGCCACGAAGCCCTGCCATCCCTCTGGGCGAGAGCCAAGATCGAAGACCTCATGACGCAAGACTACGCCGCGATGCAACAGAATCGATTCCCCGATCACCTCAAGGACCAGGTCACCACCCTCGGCGTCGACTACCGGCTCATGACCCAGTTCACCAGCTTCGTCGCCGTCGAAAAAATGCGCGTCACCCAGAGCGGCCAACTCACCACCATCAACGTCCCCGTCGAAATGCCCGACGGCGTCAGCTATGAGGGCGTGTTTCGACGCCACGACGCTCCGGATGGAGTCGCCCAAATGAACGGACGTCGCGGTCGCGGCGCCGGACGAACGGCGGGCGACGTCGCCAGGAAGATGACCTTCGCCGCCGTCGAGT
>JAJDDS010000532.1 GCA_029260195.1 Phycisphaerae bacterium | reverse complement strand
CGCATCGCCAGGTCGTGGGCCAGGGACAGTCCGCCGTAGGGTGTGATCTTGCCCCGCTTCCGGACTTGAACACGAACTTGTCGGTTGGCGAAGACCGGGACCACGCGATCAGGCCAAAGCAACGGCTGGTCTTGATGCCGTCGGAGTTTTTTCGTCTTGGGGCGCTGGCGGACGCGTTTGGTTCGAGTAGAATCGCTCACCTGAAAGGCCTCCCTGCCACGCGATGGCTGTTGTCATTACAACCACAGCATATCGCGGCTTGAAGGCCTTTTCTAATGCGCGGCACCGCCCGCGCTCACTAATTCGGTTCTCCTCCGAATTAGTTACTGGAGAATCGGCCCGTAGGGCCTGATTGACTTAACTTATTAGCCCCATGCAGTGCTCCCAGACCCAGTACCTTATATGTGTGCGAATATGGACGCACGCAGCCGCGGCCGAGGTAACGTCGAATACCGACGCCCTCGGAAACGCCAGAAGATGGCGTTTTTTCTCCCGGATGGGGTCTCTGGGCGGTACAGGCTCAAAATTCGATGCGCGGAAACCTATCCAACCGGCTCAGTATTCAATGCGCGTTTCCACTTCCACCCTACCCTTTATCAGCCACGCGCCGCTCGGCGCGCTCTGACGGCGACACATAGTGCGTCACCTTCTCGATATGCCAAGCGCCACCGTCAAACGTCGTCCGCATCGCCGTCGACTTGAAGAAGTCGATCTTGGCAGCCACCGGTGTCAGTTTGCCCAACATTCCGGAGACCTTGGAAATGATCTTCTGAACCGTCGGGTCGGGGATCGCCATCGTCACCATTCCGCCGAGCATCGACACCATCCCCATCCCCATGGCGATCTCCTGCCCCAGCGCCCGCTGATCGTCCAGCGAAGCGCCGGTGAACTTACCCTTGGGCGGGAGAGACTCGGACATCACGCGTTCGTTCGTGCGAATCCCGGGATGCTTGCCTCTGGCTGTGTCGAGGCAGGCGACCACTGCGTCAGCGCTATCCGAGAATATCAAGTGCCCTTCGGCCACACCCCAGATAACTGGCTGCGGAGACATGCCGAAGAAGATCTGCCCGAATCCGGGGAGCCGCTCGTCTTGCGACGGCATCTGCCGAATGGCCATCATCCCGATCATGGGATTCTGGGTCGCCGCCTGGGTAATCAGCGCGGAGATCGCTCCAATCGCTCGGTCGACGTTCTTCCCGGCGAGCTCGGCGTCGGTCACCTCGAGTAGCCAGACCGATCCGCCTGCGTCGGCGAATGTCACGCTGGCGGTGCTCCCGCCGATCCACCCCAGGACGTCCCGTCGCACGTCGATTTCCATCTGCTTCTGGATGGCATCCCATTTTGCCAGCAGCGCCTCTCCCTGCGGACCGACGCCGCGGACGGTGTCCAGAAGAAATGCGTACAACGCCGCAACGTTAATGCCGGATCCAACTGAGAACGACTCTGTCTCCGCCGGCAGGAATCGATCGAAGTCATCCGCTGCACGACCCTGAGCAATGACCGGATAGATAGCTCGCGTCCGCGCGTCGGGTACGAGCGAGACAACACTGTGCTTGCGAACGGAGTGCCCGTCGGTGGTCTGAACCTCAGCCGTATAGTCGAGGATGCCCACCGAATCGAGAATCCGCGAACTCAGAGACTGGACCATTCCGCTCCAATCAGCCTTGTCCCGCGCACCCGCTGCGGCTGCGTGCGTTCGCGCATCCGCCAACGCCTTCCGATAGCGCTCCGTCGGACGGATGAGTTTCAGGTCCGGGTCACTTGCGATGTGGTTCGGACTGTGGAACCCGGCATCAACAGACTTTTGCAGAAAATCGAGCGCCTTGTCTTCGTTCTCGGCCAGCGCGTGAAAGCACGCGAGGTAGTACAAGACCCGTGAATCCTCCGGCGCCTTCTCGTACGCCTGCTCGATAAGTTTCAGGCCCGCCGCGTATTCCTCGTCTTCGTACACTTTCCACGCCTGCTGACACAGCTCGTACGCCTCACCGCTCTTGGTCGAGTTCAGTACGACGTCCTCGGCAGCGCTCTCGCTCGCCAAACGCGCCGCCCTCGCGAGCGTCTCCTGGAATCGCTTTTCACCGCGCAGTGAAGTCAGATCGGCGTCCTCCGCGATCTTCCCCGGCGCGTGGAATCCCGCATCCACAGCCCTATCCAGCCAACGCAAGCCCGCTTTCGGATCACCATTCAACGTCGAGAAACACGCCAGGTTGTAGAGAATGACCGAATCCGTCGGCGCCATTTTGTGAGCCTGCTCGGTCAGCGCCAGCGCTTCCTTCATATCGCCGTTGCTGTACGCAGCCACCGCCCGGCCGTTGATCTTGTTGGCTTCGTCGTCGATGCGGTCGTTGAGGTAGACGTCGCCCGGCTTACCGGCCGCACTGGCGACGGCATCCGCCAACCCACGAAAGCGTTCGAGCATGGCTTGCATGTCGAAGAACGTCATCGCGTCCGTCGCCGGCGGGAGTTTCGCGAGTGCAGCCTTGAAACGGGCGGTCTCCGTGATCGGCTTCACGTCGCCCTCATTCGCCAGGAGGTGAAGTACGTCGTCAAGCATGCGCTCGCCCATCACGATCACAATAACGTCCCCGCGCCGTGAGAGCGCGAACGTCAAATCGGGAGCGCCGGACACGCCAGCCAATGGGTTGAGCATGGCAGTCGGGACACCGTGACGCGGCGTCTTGTCGAGACTGAATCGTCCCGGCGCGCCAGCCGCATTCTGGATCTCGTCCAAGGTTCCTTCCACCAAACCCACGAGCCCCTCGTAGGTCTTCTCCGCGTCATCCGTGCGCAACAGAACCACCCACTCGGGCGGGCCCATGATGGCGCCCATCGAGAGCGAGCCCGACCGGTTTACGAACCGTTCGCCGAACGCGATCTCAGCCGTTTGCAACTTCGCCCAATCCACGCCGCTCAGCAGTTCCGTCGCCCGATCCCGAAGCCGTCGGGCTTCGTCCATCTGCTCCTCGTTCAGGAACGAGCCGATCAGATCCCACAGGTCGTCGCCGACCCCGGTCCCCTTGGCCTCCTCCCAGATTTCGCTCCAGTACTCGGTCAGGAACGCACTCGCCGACGTGTGCTTGGCGGCGGCGACGATGAACACGTCATCCGGAACGGCGTTCGTCAGCGTGAACGCGCGCTTGGCGGCGAGCGCCGGCAGCGCCGACGCCACGACACATGCGGCGACCATCAGGCTCGTAACGGTTCGGTTTCGTGTAGCTCTCATTGTTTCGGCTCCAGGTTGTCTTGGCACCACTTGCGGCGCGGCGCGGCCTTACGCGGGGGTTCCGG
>JAJDDS010000531.1 GCA_029260195.1 Phycisphaerae bacterium | reverse complement strand
TACTGATCGACCATCGCCTGAGCATGCGACGCAACCAACCGGCGCAACTCCTCCGGCTCATAGACGACCGCCTGATCCCCATACCCCAGCACCCACCACGAAATCTCCTCGATCCCGTCCACGTCGACCTCAAACACCAGCCCCCCATCCAACCGCCGCCGCATCCGCTGCGTCCGATGCCACGCCACCTCCTCGACATTGCACGCGACTTTCGAACTGAAGTGAATCTCAACGTGATACGGAGTCTCTCCCCGCACCATATGCCAAGCGTTTCCGTAGTACGTGTCGATATCGAAATCACGCACCTGCGGAAACGACACGCCCAGCACCTCGACATGCACGATCCGCTCGAGCTTGAACGTCCGAACCGCCCCGTGCATCTCCGAGAACCCCACTACATACCACCCGCGCGACCGAAACGTCACGCAGTACGGATGCAACACCGTGTCGATCTCCTCCTTCTCGTAGTACGAGTCGTATCGGATTCGAATCTTCCGACGCCCCGGCATGACCTCTTGAATGCGAAGCATCACGTCCGCCACCGAATCCGCGTCCGACACACGCATTTCCCCAACCTCAACGTGCTCCAGCAACGCGCCGCAGTGGCTTCGGATCTCGCGAGGCAACGCCGATTCGATCTTCAACCCCGCCGCGACCGCCGACCCCGCCCCCGGAAGCACACGCTCGTCCACGAACTTCCGCGTCAACAGCATCAACGAAAGCGCCTCCTCCAACGATAGGTTCATCGGCGGAAGATAGTACGCCCGGTCGATCCGGTAGCTTTCCGTGTCCGGATCGAACGCGCAGCCGATTCCCGCCTCACGCAACACTTGCATGTCGCGAAAGATCGTCCGCTCGCTAACGTTCGTCTCCGTCGCCAGCGCACTGACGTCGTACTGTCGACCCGCCTGCAACAGTTGCACGATGCGAATCAGTCGTTGGGTTCGCGTCGCCTTCATCGCCCGCCGTCCTCAACCATCGCAACTCCGCGTGCCTCGGTCGCGGACCCCTCGTGCAGCCGCGACGCCAACGGACCCGCGCGAACCGCCACGAATCCCACCAGCGACAGACCCACCAGGAATGCCAACGCATCAAACCCTGTCCGGCCCGTACGCCGCCCGCTCCACAAGACGACCAGCAAAAGCCACAAATGACCCGCCACCGCCGCCGACATCCGACCCAGCGTATCGTCAAACACGCCCACCGGACGCAACCGCGGCCAAATCGCCATGACGGAACCGCTCACCAACGCCAGCAACGCCACGAAGAACGCAAACCCCGCACTCAACCGCGAAATCCGCCCCGCCGTCGTCCAGGCGACGTCCCCGTCCAACTGCTGCGCCCAGACCCTGCCGATCCAGACCCAGAAACCCGCCATCAACCCCAGCCCGATCATCAACCCGTTGAACACCATCGGAAACCGCGACGCCGAGTCGCGCGGGTATGACGGCAACGCCGACAACATCAACACCGACACACTCAGCGTCACCAACCCCATCCCAACCTCGGCGAGGTTCACACTCCAACGCTCACCCAGCAACGAAAACGTAGCCACACCGGATGCCCCGGCGCAGACGAACACCAACACCGCCCATCCACGATCGCCCGTAGCCCCCGCCGATGCCAACTCATAGCAAACGATCAACACCACCAGCACGCTCATCGCCCCCGCTGCCTTGCGGAATCCAGGCCACTCCTCGATCGGGCCCAAAAGCGCGTCAGGATCCGTCCGAACCGCCATCCACATCGACCGCCGCCGAAACCACCCGTGCATCCCAATGAACACGCACAGCACCAACGACAACCCCACCAACAAACTCAGTGAGCAACCCGTCCCGCCGACCCCGGCTTGACCCGGCGTCCCAAGCGCGTTCCAAGAGGCGCACAGAACGCACAGCAAAAACACACCCACTACGATCCGACGATCGCCCGTCGCCCGCACACCTGCCGCACCCGCGAGAATCAGCCCCCCCGTGACCCACGGAACCACGCCCCACAATCCGATCAACCCGTTCGGCGCCGGATCCCCTCCCAACACCGCCATGACGCGATACGCCGACAACCCCGTCAGCATCAACACGGACACGATCGCCCAACACAATCCAGCCACCCGACACACGGCGATCAAACATTCCCTGTGCGTACGACCCACCCCGGACGCGCCGGAACGACGCGACAGGACCATATGCAACACCGACCACCCTAGCGCCGCGCCGCCCGACATAAAGAACAGAATCCGCGATGGAGAGTCCCCACCACCCACAAACCGAAGCGCAACCACCGCCAGCGCCGGGTGAATCAGAACCCCGAACGCGCTCCACGCCAATCTCCTCGGAACCAGGAACACCAGCACCAGCGGAGCCGCCGCGCAAACAGCGAGCGCCAACACCAGCCCGTCGCTTGGAGCCGCCGCGTGGATTGCATCGTCCGCCGGATTCATGAACCGCTACCTACGGGGCTGTCGAACCGCCTCGGAGAAACCCCGCCTCCCCCAGCCACCCTACTCCGAACGAGTCGTCGCCCGGGGTGGAAGCGATCTAAACACCGGCGCCTTCTTGTCACCCTTATACGCCGTCAGAATCGCCTGCTCCTCCTCCACGCGCTGGCGAAGGTACGTCGCAACTTCCGGCAAGACGGCGTCCGGACACCCGAGTGACCGATCCCACAGCTTGGGCCACTCGAAAATCAGATAATCCTGGTACATCACGCCTTTGAGCAATTCGATCGCGCGATCCCAACCCACGTTGCCCGACCCGGGCAGCTTGTATCCGCCCGCCATGAACCCCGAGCCGTCAAACTCCCCGTCGCACACATGCATCAGGCCGATCTTCCGCCCCAAACGCGGGATCGATGTCGTCGGCCGCTCCGGAACCGTCATCGCACTGCACGCATCCCAACACGCCCGAATCGCCGGATGCGAAGCGCAATCACACAAGTACCACAGATCCGCGCTCCCGGAAAAATCCCCGGCGTTCTGAACCAGAACCGTCACCTTGTGCTCGGCTGCGAACGGCGCCATGCGTATCAACTCGCCCGCCACCCGAGACAAAGTACTTTCCCGCGCCTCGCCACCCTGAACGTCCCCCACGAACACCCGCACATACGGACACCGAAGCCGAGACGCCAACTCGATGTTCTCGGCCAACTCCGCGCGCTCCAGCGCAGCCTTCTTCCGATGGCGCGACGACAACGTACAACTCGTCCCCAAGCACACCAACTCCACGTTCGCGTCGGTGAACATGCTTCGAGTTCGCGCCGGATCACCCGCCACCTCCGGAATCTCCGTCAGCGCCAGCTCGCCCCGTACCCCACGAAGTTCCACACCGTTGAATCCGTACTCAGACGCCTTCGACACGATCGTCGCAAGATCCCAATTCGGACAAACCAATGTGCTGAACCCGATCTTCATGGCTGTCTCGTCCCGCAATCCAAACACGACCACCCATCCGACGCAGAACCACGCGCTCCGCGCTTCACGCCGCCAAGCCTACCGTTTCCCCTCCCACCGTCAACGCAACACGCACCGCTCCACAACGCCGCGCCCGCACGCCGTCAAATGGGACGACGGATTGACGTCGATGGCGCTCGCGTGATACAGTCACCCTGCGGATGGCGCCATCGCGGGCAATTCAGGAGCGACGGAACATGGTCGTCGGGTGTCAAGGGTCGGACAGCAGCTACGAGAAGATATCCAAGCAGCTCGACGCACTGATGGACGAGCTGATGGGCCCGAACCTGACCCGTCTCGTATCGTCCGGAGCGTGGGAGCCAGCCTGGAACGTCTATGAATTCACCGATCGCTACGTGATCTGTGTCGATTTGGCCGGTGTTCGCCATGACAAGATCGATCTCCACCTCGACCGCGGAACGCTCCGGCTGCGGGGATATCGCGAGAAACCCGTGTGGAAGAAGGAAACCGAGGCACCGAGCGTGCATATGATGGAGATCGACTGGGGAGAGTTCGAACGCAGCCTCGCCCTTCCTCCCGACGTGGGTGGAGCCGGCGTCACAGCGGCCTATCGGAATGGGTACCTGTGGGTGGAACTACTCAAGGACCCCAAGCGAACGCCGCCGAAGCTCGCCGATGACGAACCGGAGGATGACGCGACCGCAACTGACGCCTAACGGAACTGCTGGCCTCTTCCGCCGGAACGACCATGCAAGACGATTCAAACGACAGCTTGACCGACCTCATCCCAATCGAAGCCGACGAGGATTTCCAGGGCGAAAGCGCGGCTGTCCTGATCAATCCGGACCCATCAGACGCTAACGACACGGGCGCGAAGAGCGTCCCGGACGACCTTCCGATCCTGCCGCTACGTGAAACCGTCGTCTTCCCCGGGACGATCGTTCCACTCAAAGTCGTGCGCGAGAAGGTCCAACGCGTACTTGACGCCGCCATCGCCGGAGACCGGATGGTCTGCGCCGTTCCCCAACGCCGCCCCGACATCGAGGATCCGAAACTCGACGACCTCTATCGCGTCGGCACCGCCTGCGCGATCCTCAAGCTCGTACGCCTCGATAACGGCGGGCAGACGATCATCGTACACGGTATTTCCCGCGTCGGAATCGTGGACATCACGCAGGAAAGCCCCTACTGGGTCGCGTCGGTGCAGACTAGGCCGGAGGCATTCGATCCGTCAAAGGAACTCGACGCGCTGGTCCACACCGTCCGCGAAACCGCCCGCCGCGCCATCGAGCTCTCTCCCAGCGTGCCAGACGAAGCCATGCAAGTCGTCGACACCATCACCTCGCCCGCCGGGCTGGCGGACTTCCTCGCCGCCAACGTCTCCCTCGATCTCGTCGAGCGACAGGAGCTCCTCGAGACGTTCGACGTGCGCGACCGCCTCAAGAAGGTCAACAAAGCCATGACGCGACAACTCGAGATTCTCGAAATGTCGCAGAAGATCCAATCGCAAGTGCGCGAGCAGATGGATCAATCCCAGCGCGAGTACTACCTGCGCGAACAACTCCGAGCCATCCAGCAGGAACTCGGAATGTCCGACGCACGCGGCGCCGAGATCGAGAAGCTCAAAGAGCGGATGGCTAAGGCAAGAATGCCGGAGGAAGTCGAGGAGCAAGCCAAACGCGAACTCGAACGCCTCGCCATCATCCCCCAAGCCTCGCCCGAATACTCGGTCTCACTCGACTACATGAACTGGCTCTGCTCGCTGCCCTGGTCCGTGAAAACCGACGACCGACTCGACCTCAAACGGGCACGCAAAATCCTGAACGAAGACCACTACGGTCTCGACAAAATCAAGAAACGAATCATCGAGTTCCTCGCCGTCCGCAAGCTCAATCCCGACGGACGCGGACCCATCCTTTGCTTCACCGGACCGCCCGGCGTCGGAAAAACCTCGCTCGGACGCAGCATCGCCCGAGCCCTCGATCGAAAGTTCATACGCCTCTCCCTCGGCGGCGCGCGCGACGAAGCCGACATACGCGGGCATCGACGCACCTACATCGGTGCAATGCCGGGACGCATCATCCAGGAACTCCGCCGCGCCGAAGCGCGCAACCCCGTCTTCATGCTCGACGAGGTCGACAAACTCGGAGCCGACTTCCGCGGGGATCCCGCGTCCGCTCTTTTGGAGGTGCTCGACCCCGCCCAAAACGCGACCTTCGTCGATCACTACCTCGATGTCCCATTCGATCTCTCCGACGTCATGTTCATCGCCACCGCGAACTACATGGACGCCATCCCCGGACCCTTACGCGACCGGACCGAGATTATCTCCCTCTCGGGTTACACCCACCGCGAAAAACTCCAGATCGCCAAACGATATCTCGTCCCGAGACAGCTCGCCGAGAACGGGCTCGACAAAGGCAAACTGAAGTTCGACGACGAGGCCTTACGCTCCATCATCGCCCGACACACGCTCGAAGCCGGCGTCCGCGAGCTGGAACGCAAAATCGGCGCCGTCTGCCGATCGCGCGCCGCAGCCATCGTCGAGAAGACCCGCCGATCCGGCAGGGTGACGGCCAAGAGTCTAGCGAAGGACTTGGGCCCGCCCATCCACGAATCCGAGATCGCCGCGGACAACGCGGTGCCCGGAGTGGTCACCGGTTTGGCGTTCACGCCCGTCGGCGGAGAGATTCTGTTCGTCGAAGCCCAGCGCATGCCCGGCAGCGGGAATCTGAATCTCACCGGACAGATCGGCGACGTGATGCGCGAGAGCGCCCAGGCCGCCTACTCCATCGTCCGCAACCGATCCAAGCAGTGGGGGCTCGAACCCCGTGAACTCCTCTCCAGCGACGTCCACATCCACGTACCCGCGGGCGCGATCCCAAAGGACGGCCCCTCCGCCGGTGTGGCCATGTTCGCGGCGCTCGCGTCGATGCTCATGGACCGCACCGTCGAACCCACAACGGGAATGACCGGCGAAATCACACTCCGGGGTTCGGTACTGCCGGTCGGCGGCATTCGCGAAAAGGTGCTGGCAGCACACCGCGCCGGGCTGACGCGGGTGATCCTCCCCGATCGCAACATGCGGGATTTGGAAGAAATCCCGTCCGACATTCGCGAGCAAATCGACTTCGTCCCCGTCAAGTCCATCGACGCGCTGTTGAAACACATCCTCCCGAAGCCGCGCTCCGCCAACGCCACCCACTCGCCGAAGCGATCCGCAAAGAAAAAGACCGCAAGACCAGCCAAGAAAACCGAGAAGACCCGTGCCGCAAGTCCGTCCGCGCGCAAGCGCGCCAAGACCAAGCCCACCGGTCGCACAACCAAGTCCCGCGCGCGAACGAAAACCCCGAAACGCCGCTAGAACCACAAACAACTCCGTGAGAACCCGGCATCGCGCGACAGGCGCCCATTCGGAGTCGGGCGAACGAAATCATGACCACATCGACACCACACAACCCGGCAGACGTCGGAACATCGCCCGCACACGTTTTCGGAATGACCCCGACCACGCTGAACGAGTGGCTGATGCACCGGGGCGAAGCCGGTTATCGCGCCAAGCAGATTATCGAGTGGATCTACGAACGCGGCGTGTCCACGTTCGACGAAATGACCAATCTCTCACGCACTCTCCGCCAACGGTTGTCCGCCGACCTACGCCTATACGCATCCACCGTCGTCCGCGATGTCGAGTCCACCGACCGAACGCGAAAACTCCTTCTCCGCTGGGCCGACGGCGCGACCACCGAGTGCGTCATGATCCCCGACGGACGCCGCCGAACCGCCTGCATCTCGACACAGGTGGGCTGCCCCGTCGGATGCGTGTTCTGCGCCAGCGGGTTGAACGGGCTCGATCGCCAACTCACCGCCGGCGAAATCGTCGAACAAGCGATGCGCGTGCGAAACCTCTGCGGCGACGAACGATTGAGCAACGTCGTGTTCATGGGGCTCGGAGAACCGTTGCACAACTACGACGCAACTCTGGCGGCCTTACGCACCATCAACGCCGAATGGGGAATGAACATCGGCGCCCGCAAAATCACCATCAGCACCGTCGGCCTGCCCAAGCAGATCGAGCGACTTGCGGACGAAAAGTTGCAGATCACACTGGCCATCTCGCTGCACGCGCCCGACGACGAACTCCGCCGGAAGATCATCCCGTGGGCTGCGTCCGTCTCCATCGAGGCATTGATCGAGTCAGCCAACGTCTACTTCTCGCGGACCGGGCGCGAGGTGACGCTGGAGTACGTCTTGCTCGGCGACCTGAACGATCAACCGGAGCACGCCCGCGAGTTGGCCCGCGTCGCCAAACGAACGCGAGGCAATGTCAACCTGATTCGCTACAATCCCGTCGAAGGACTCCCCTATCGCCGCCCCGAGAGCGCCGCCGCGACCAAGTTCCAGGAGGTATTGCGGGAACGCGGCGTCAACAGCCATCTCCGCAAGAGTCGCGGACTGGACATCGACGGCGCGTGTGGCCAACTGCGCCGGCGCGTGGGCGAAGCGCCGGAGTCAACCGGAGTAACCGTGGCGTGAATTCGCTGGAAGTCGGAATCTGTTCCTGGTCAGTCAATCGCGCGGACATCGCAGTCGCGCTCTCGACCGCGAAGCGAACGTACGCGATCAGCGTCGCCCATGTCGGCATCTTCGATCAGACGTCAATCGAACAAGCCGACCCAGACGCGATACGAACGGCCGCGAGTGAAGCCGGCGTCGAAATCTGTGCGACATTCGTCGGATTCGAAGGGTTGGATCGCACCTCCATCGCCTCGATCGCGCAAACCGGTGGACTCGTTCCCGACGATCTGTTCGAGGAGCGACTGACGCATCTCGCACGGGGCGCAGCCCTGACCAAAGCGCTCGACGCCGAAATGCTCGCAGCCCATCTCGGCGCCGTCCCCAGCCCGTCGGACGAAGCACGCTACAACGCCTTTGTGAATCGCGTCCGCCGCGCCTCCGACGTAGCCGCCGAGCACGGTGTGACACTCCTGGCTGAGACCGGCCAGGAACCCGCGGACGCGCTGTACGACTTTCTCACTGCCGTCGATTGCAAGAACGTCGGCGTCAACTTCGATCCCGGGAACATGGTGATTTGCGGAACCGGCGACCCGGTCCGCGCCGTCACCACGCTCGCCGACCGAATTCGACTCGTCCACCTCAAAGATGCCATCGCCTCCTCGAACCCCGGCGTCGAGCGTGGCCGCGAGACGCGATTGGGCGACGGCGAGGCCAACATCCCCCGCGTCATCAGCAAGCTCCGCGCCCTCGGCTACCACGGCCCCCTCCTCATCGAGCGATCCCTCCCCCCCCGCGAAAACCACACCGAAGACATCGAATACGTCCGCTCGATGCTGTTCTGACCGAGCGGCTCCCGCCACGCCCCGCCATGCCGCGCAACGCAACGCCGACCCGGCCACCCACGCGAGTAACGGCGTCATCGCCCCGCGAACCTACGACATCCCGCCGTAATCACCGCGCGAACCACTCCGGGCTATCGCGGGTTCATTCATCCTTGACCCACGCGCGGCGTACTCTGACGGCCCGAGGGGTGGCCACGGTGACCGCCCCCTTCAGCCCCGACAAGCCGCCGCGCGCCAAGACGTCGGCGAGCAACGCGCGGAATTCGACGAGACTCTCACGATCAGGCCGCAATAGGAGAATGCCCGCGTGATCCCCGGGAGGAAATCGTCGAATGTCGCCAAACCCCTTGTCCGCTGTAACGAAGAACGCAGCCTCGGCCGACACACGGGACCACAGTTCGTCGTCGTCGAGCCCACTCCATCGCTGACCGGCCACGGTTCGGACTTCGTGACCCGCTTCGCCCAGCGGCTCGCCGACCATGGGAGAGAGATCCTCATCGAGTTTGATGAGCATAGCCATCTCAGGCGACAAGGGTGCTGCGGGCGGCTTGCGCGGCGTAGTGAATCGCCGCCTGAACGTCTTCAAGCGAGAGTTGTGGGTATTCGCGGAGGATATCTTCGATGCTCAGATCAGCCAGGCTGGCCACGACAACCGACACCGCGATGCGCGTACCACGAATGCACGGTTCCCCATGGTGAACGTCCGGATCGCAGACGATTCGTTTCTGATTGTCATCGACGTTCGCGTTCATCGTGCCAATCCCGCCATGTTCGAGGCTGCCAAGGAGCCGAGGCCCGCCATTATACCACGCCGCGTTCAATCGCCAAACTTGATTCCCTGGGCGAGGGGCAACTCCGTCGACCAGTTGATCGTATTTGTCTGCCGACGCATGTACGCCTTCCACGCATCCGACCCCGACTCGCGGCCGCCGCCGGTTTCCTTCTCACCGCCGAACGCGCCCCCAATCTCCGCACCGCTCGTCCCGATGTTCACGTTCGCGATCCCGCAGTCACTGCCGATGGCGGACAGGAACCGTTCGGACTCCAACACGTTCCGCGTGAAAATGGCTGAACTCAATCCCTGCGGAACGCCGTTGTGCAACGCGATGGCTTCATCGAGATTGGAATACGGAATGATGTAGAGAATCGGGGCGAACGTCTCCTCCTGCACGATCGAGAAATCGTTCTTCGCCGCCGCAATCGTCGGCGTGACATAGCAACCCCCCGCATACTGATCGCCCTCGAGCTTCTGCGCCCCGTACAGAACCTCCCCACCCTCCTCCTTGATCCGCTTGATGGCTGCGAACATGTCGTCCACCGCCCCGGTATCGATCAACGGGCCCATCAGTGTCCCCTCGGCAAGCGGATCACCGATGTTCACCTGCTGATATCCCGCAATGAGTTTCTCAACAAGCTGATCGCGGATGGAATCATGCACGATGATCCGCCGCGTCGACGTGCAGCGCTGCCCCGCCGTCCCCACCGCGCCGAAGAGAATCCCGCGGACCGCTATCTCGAGATCGGCTTCCGGCGTCACGATGATCGCGTTGTTCCCGCCCAATTCGAGAATCGTCCGTCCGAGTCGCTCCCCCACCACGCCCCCGATCCGATGCCCCATCTTGCAGCTTCCCGTGGCTGATACCAACGGTATCCGCGCGTCCTTGATAAGCTGCTCCCCGATCGTTGACCCCCGCCCGATCACCAGGCTGAAGATGGCTGGGTCGACACCCGTCTCGTTGCAAACCCGTTCCGCAATCTTCGTACACGCAATCGCGGTCAGCGGCGTCTTACTGGACGGTTTCCAAAGCGTCGCGTTCCCGCACGCGGTCGCCAACGCGCAATTCCAACTCCACACCGCCACCGGAAAATTGAACGCGCTAATCACACCCACGACCCCCAGCGGATGCCACTGCTCGTACATCCGGTGCAGCGGCCGCTCCGAGTGCATCGTCAGCCCGTAAAGCTGCCGCGAAAGCCCAACGGCGAAGTCGCAGATATCGATCATCTCCTGAACCTCGCCCTCGCCCTCAGCCCGGATCTTCCCCATCTCCATCGTCACCAGCGCCCCGAGATCTGCCTTCGCATCGCGCAGCGCGTTGCCAAGCTGCCGAACCGTCTCCCCGCGCAGCGGCGCCGGCACCATCCGCCACTTCTCAAACGCCCGCTGGGACGCGGTCACCGTCCGCTCGTACTCGTCCGATGTGATCTGCGTCACCGACGCGATGAGCGACCCATCGATCGGGGAATAGCTATCCAGCTTCTCGCCGCCGCCGAACCACTCACCGTTGAATCCGCCGGGGTTGTTTGTCTTGATACCGAGTTTGTCCAGAACGGCCTGCATGCTGCTTCTCCGCGAGGTTGATGATGTTACGATGGATCTAGCTTAGACGGCGCGTTTGAGGCGTCAAGGTGGGACGCACGCCCCGCCCATCCGCGCATCGCAGACTTCTTCCGGCCAGCCACTCCTGCCCCGCTTCCGAGCCCCAAGCGCCAGCACAGGGTCCAGCGCTTTACCACGCAGCGCGATTGAACTCGCGCGGACAAAACCCCACGCTGCACGATCGCTTAATTGAACACAAACCCGCCCGCACCTGCGCTCGGCTGCGACTTCGGACTTGAACGGGCACCCGTTCCCCTAAAATACCTCCGGACGGGAAGTTCGTAACCCGACGTCCAGCCGGAGCACACCGCCCGTCGAATTCGACGCGCAAACGCGGGTACAATCCTAGGAATGCGCCAGGCGACACTCGTGAACCACCACGGCCGGGAGCGCTCCCGAGCGACGCGGTGTTTATCCCGCACCCCGGCTGACCGCGCTTCACGCAGAGTGAACAGAACCAACCACCCGCGGACCGGCCACTGAGGGACAACCGTCGCGATGAAGAATGACGACACGCCACGCAGAAACGCGAATCCCAGTACCTGCAAGTA
>JAJDDS010000054.1 GCA_029260195.1 Phycisphaerae bacterium | reverse complement strand
CTGTCCGAGCCCCGGCGCGAAGTCCCCACCGGGACCATGTCCGTCCAGATCGACAACTTCGACGCCGCCCGGGACAAGCTCACCGCCCTCGTCGAGGATAATGACATCCAGGTCCAGAACTCCTCAAGCAACCAGCGCCGCGACGGAACCTGGCTGGCTGGTTTCCAACTGGCTGTCGCAGCCTCCGAAATGGAAACCGTCGTCGCCCGACTCGAATCCCTCGGGCACGTGACGCACCGGCAAATCACTGGCCTCGGACTGGGCGAACTCTCTCGCACCGACCCCGACGCCGTGGGTGTCATCACCCTGTCACTCGCGGAGGAATCCACCCTCACTCCCGGACCCGATATGGCCACCGGCGCCATCCGTAGCAGCACGCGCGCCGGCATCGCGGGCCTCTATCGCTCCGTCGGCTTCATCGCTTACGCGGTCATCGTCGCCGCCCCGTGGATCCTCATCGCCACCCTCGTCGCCTGGCTGGTCTGGCGTGCAACGCGCGCCGCCCGCGCGCGTCGAGAATAGATCGTACGGAACATCCCCAACCCCCCCCCCGCCCCGTCCCTTCACGCGGTCGCGCCGCCCGGCCGTCCCGCCGGCCCCGGTCGGCTTCAGCCGACCCGCCTCTTGCCACCAACGTCAGTCGGTGGTCCCCCGCCACCACCGCAAACCCCTGCCAGCTTCAACCGGCCTTCTCAACCCGACAAAACACGCGCATTCCCCCCGGAAACCCCCGTTCCCGCCCCTGCACAGGACCGCGCGCCAAATCCCAGAAAAACACAGATCACACCCCACGTTATTAGGGTGGAGGACCACCGATGCCCGACACCCGGACGACGACGCGACGCCCAACACAATCCCACACACACCGTATGCGCCAAACGAACCCAAATCCCCGACATTTCGCTGTAACTTGTTGGGACTTAAGCAGTTACAATCGCCACAACTTGCCAAACACCCCAGATTCCGCTCCCGAGACCGACCCAAGTCGCCCCCGCCGCGTCAGGCGCCATCTCTTCCCGTTGGCCAAATCCCACAGCCCGTGTGTCGTGTCGCCCACGCAACATCCGGCTCACGCCCCCCAAACTCCACGTCTTCCCAATTTTGAGAATTGCTCGCCCGTCCCCGCCGGAACCACCCGCAAAAAACGCCGCATTCACCCCAACGACCGACTATTTCCCATCAACGGAAATCGACTGGTACGCCACCTGCTGAGACCAGTCTGTTAGCCATGAATACCAAACGAACCCACCGACAACCGCCGCCCGCTCCCAGATTGACCGCCGCCGGACTCCTCAACGCGCTCGGGTCACTTTGGCTCGCGGTCGTTCTACTCATGCTCCTGCTCGTCGCCCTCGCCTGCGCGACCGTCTACGAATCGCTGCACGGCACTGAGCGGGCGTTGATCGACTTCTATCACCACCGATGGTTCGCGATATTGCTCACCATCTTCTCGATGAACATCGTCGCAGCCATCCTCATCCGCTTCCCGTTCAACAGGCACCGCATCGGCTTCATCCTCACACACGGCGGACTGCTCGTCCTCCTCGTCGGCGCGTTGGTCACCATGCGCTACGGATTGGACGGCCAAATCGGCCTCGCGGAGAAACAATCCGCCAGCGAATTCTGGTCACGCGACACCGAGTCCGTCACCCTGCTGAACCGCGCCGACCAGACCCGCGCCGTCGTCGATCTCCACCGCGGATTCCTCGGACCAGCCGACGCGCCGGACATCGCCGCAACCGATCCGCTAAACCTCGGCACCGTGACCGCCACCTTGAAGAACTACATCCCTGACAGCGAATTCGTCGAGCAAGTCGTAAACGACAACCCATACCCCAGGCCAGCCGTCGAGGTCTCGCTCGCCGCGGAGGGACATCAGGAAACCAAGTGGGTCTTCGCGAACCGCCGTGAGCGCGTCGGCCCCCTTCTGATCGCCTATCAAACGGCGACCACCCCCGACGAACTTCGACGTCTGATCTCTCCGCCGTCCGCAGATCCCGACGACAAGGGAACCGTCACGGTTCGTATCAACGACACAGACCACACGTTCGCCCTGCCCGACTGTCTCGAGAAGACCGTCCCGCTCGACGGCACGCCATACACGTTGCGCGCGCTCCGCTACATGCCCCACGCCACCGTCGGCGCCGAAAACAAAATCTCCAACGCGTCGAACAATCCGGTGAACCCAGCCGTCGAAGTCGAAATCACCGGTCCCGAAGGAACCGACGTCCGCTGGATCTTTGCCAAGTTCCCCGACTTCAAATCCATGCATGGCGACGCCCGCATTGACGACATCAACGTGACGTTCGCGCCACCGGCTGAGTCCGGACCGAGCGCGCCCATCGAGGTCATCACAGGCCCCGCGGGCGAGACGTTCGTGGGCTTCTCTAACCGCGGCAAGCGCCAACCGCCACGCGAAGTCAAACCGGGCGCACCGATCGACACGCCCTGGCCGAATCAACGATTCACCGTGATCCGAAGTTTCGACCGCGCCCGCATCACCCACGACGTCACCCCCGTCGATCCCCCCCGAAAGCAGCGCACACCAGCCGTCGAAGTCGAAATCAAGACCGACGCCGACGTCAACACGCTCTGGGTCCAGAAGAACCGCGTCGCCAAGCTCACCAGCGACGGCGAGCCGTTCGAGATCGCGTTTTCAGACAAGACGATTCCCCTCGGCTTCGAGGTCGCGCTCAACCGCTTCCGCCTCGGCTACTACCCCGGTGGAATGAGACCACGCTCCTTCGAGAGCAGCATCACCATCACCGACCCCGCCAGCGGCGCCGAATTCGATCGCCTCATCAGCATGAACCACCCGACCCAATACGGCGGCTTCAACTTCTACCAGTCCAGCTACAATATGGACGGAGGACGCACGATCAGTTACCTCAGCGTTGCCCGCGACCCCGGTCAGCCCATCGTCTTCGGCGGGTACATCATGACCATCGTCGGCATGATCATCGTCCTGATCACCCGCATGCGACAGCGCGCCCAAACACCGGCCCGCGCCGACGCCGTCGCGCTGCCCGTCGTCGACCATGCCAGCGCCCGCCGATCGGATCGCGCCGGCGCCGTCCCCCACCCGCAAATCGAGAACAACGCCGATTTGGCGACCGCATCCGCCGGCGCGGGTAGCCGCGGGCGCTTCGACCAGGCGACGCCGCACAACAAAGACGGAGCGTAACACCCTAATGTCCCACATAGCCATTTCCATCGTCGCGACCCTCGCACTCGTCACCCCCGCGACGACGCCCGATCTTCCGACGTCGTTCGACTACGACACGCTCCGCGCCGTACCCACACAACACGACGGCAGATACCCGCCGCTCGACACCGTCGCGCGCGACCTCGTCGAACAGGTCACCGGCAGCCCCTTCTACCTCAACCAAGACCCGGTGGCTGTTCTGCTGGCATGGACCTTCGCCCCGGAATCATGGTCCGCCGCGCCGCTCATCCGGATCAGAAACTCCGAGCTCCGCGGCGAGCTGAAGTTGCCCACCGCCCAGTCCGTCTACTCTTACAATGAACTCGTCGCCCACGACCACCTGCTCGCGCTCATTCGCAGCCTCAGCCAAATCGGCGAGGGCCAAAAGCCGGACCCCCTCGAGTCCAAGGTCGCCGACATCAACGAAAAACTGGGCGTCCTCCAGAACATCTTCCGCGGACAGGCATTCACACTCATTCCGGATCCGCAGGACGCGAGCGGGAGGTGGCATTCCATCCATGCCCCATCCGGCGGTGGGCAGCACGATCACGGAAACGTCCACGCGGATTGGACCGCCCTCAAAACCGCCTTCGTCAACAACGATGCCCCCGCATTCGCAGCCGCATCGCGACAGTTCGCCGATACCCTGGCGGCGCTCCCCGCAGCCTACCGCCCTGACCCGGCGCGCATCGCCACCGAACTGCGATCCAACCGCCTGCGTCCGTTCCGCACCGCCTGGATCGTTATGCTCATTGGGGCTGCGCTCAGCGCAGTGGCGGTCTTCATCAAGCGCCGTTGGTTCGACACGATCGCCGTCATCGGCATGATCGCGGGCTTCAGCTTACTCACGTACGGCTTGTCCCTGCGGTGGGAAATCGCGGGCCGGATTCCAGCCGCCAACATGTTCGAGTCGCTCCTGTTCGTCAGTTGGGGCATGGGCGCGTTCGCAATCCTGTCGATGTTGGTGATCCGCCACCGCACGGTCCCGTTGACCGCATCGGGCATGGGCGCGGTCGCGCTCATCCTGG
>JAJDDS010000530.1 GCA_029260195.1 Phycisphaerae bacterium | reverse complement strand
TGCGCTGATTTCCGCCGGCCAGCGCCCCGACCGTCCCCGGATCCTCGTCCGAAGCGTCGCCACACCCCCTCAGCCGCACCATCCATGGCAACACGCAATCTGAGTGCCGAACACTATTGAGATTCTCTGCATTTTTGCACTCAAGTAATCCACATCCGGCATGCATCGAGACGTCCCCCCCATCATCGCCTGGATCAACTCAGGCACATCAAGCAGATCCTGAGCCTTGAACGGCGATCGGTCCGCCGAAACGGCCACGAACGGATCTGCCGCACTTATGCTGGTCCAGGCAGTAGGAACTGAAGTCGCCCACTCCCCGTCATCGCGGAAGTAGACCCGGTCCTCTCCCCAGTTGTGACGACAGGTCACCAGCGCGAACTCGCGTCCGTCTAGTGGGTGGAAGGGATGAGTGACCTGAAAAAGTCGCGGCGGATTGACGCCATCGGGCGTAATCGACGGCGCAGGCCAAGAACAACTGAGAAGGGCGATCAGGGAGTTCATGATCTACTACCATAACGGGCGTAATCACCAAGGACTTGGAAACCGGTTGATCGATCCGCATGATGAAACCGGCTCTGTCGAAGGTCCGTTGGAATGTCGTGATCGGCTGGGTGGAGTGCTCCGTTATTACCATCGCAAAGCAGCGTAGTCCTGCGAACAGGGATCAAAAGCGGCGGGGGGCTACGCGCCCTTGGTATTCCTCATTGAAGAATAAGGCTGGTGTACAGCGGTCAAACACGCTCCGTTGCGCTGCGATCCCTAGTTTGGACACTATGGGGGTTTCGCCCATCCTCGGGGACCACTTCCGGCCGACTCGATTGCCAAGAAGGCGTCGGATGACGTTCTCTCAGCGACAGGGCACACGTACCGATTGACCGTTCAGAGAACTCCGAGTTTCGCGGGAGCGCGGTCAAATAGGGGCTTGGCAAGTGAGTTCACCGTCTGCGACGCAAATTATCGTTGGCCGGTTGCCGGAAAGGAAACCGCAGCAAGGATCCCGGCGATGAATGCGCCGTCGGCATTGGGTATTTCGAGCGTTACGCGAAACGTGCTGGAGGCTGCGTCGACGAGCGGATCGGCAGCCACGACGACGGCTTCGCGTTTAACCGACGCGGCCGCGTTGTCGCTCGGTGGATCGCCCGTTTTTGGCTCACCGCCGCGCGTCGCGTCACCTCGTTGCACGACGGCGTGGGTGCCCACGCGCACGCGGGCGAACATCTTCGGCGGAAGATGGCACTCGACCCAGATGGGATCAAGACGCACGAGGACGGCGATCGGTTCGAGCTCGGCGACACCTTCGCCCTCCTCCTTCATCGTGCGCAGAATAACGCCGCCGAACGGCGCCAGCAGTTGGCGCTCGGCGAGCAGTAGCTGTTGTCGGCGGTACTCCATTTCGGCAAGCGTCTTGTTGAAGCGGGCCGTGTCCGCCCGCACGTCTTCGAGGTCAACCTGCACAGCCGTGGTCTCGACTTCCCACTTGCTGGCAGCTTGTTTGGCTTCGAGTTCCTTGAGTTGGTTCAATTCGGTTTGCCTGAGCTTCTTGCCCGCCTCGGCGAGTTGAATCTCGTGATCGCTTGTGGATTTGACGCGCGAGATTTCGAGGGACTGCCGCTCTATGCCGCTCTTAAGTCCGGCGATGAGGTCTCCTTGCTCGACCTTCTGACCGGGGACGACGGGCAGGTGAGCGAGCACTCCGGAGACACGGAGGACGAGGTCGACGTCGCGGGACGGGCGGGTCAGGCCTTGATAGGTGTCGGCAGATTGCTGGGCTTCCACTGGTCGCGCGATCGACGCCGTAAGTGCCAACAGCGTGACACCAAGCGGCATGGCCGTTCGCCGACAAGGTCCGTGCTTGGCCGAACGACGAGGTCCGCCTTCCCGTTTGCGACCACTCAGAGAATCCGAGGGGAACGGGCCGTCGTGGATCTGTACGGCTGTGGGAAGGCGTGTCCGTGAATCCATCGATGCGTTACTCCTAATTGGGAGCGGGCCGTCGCCGAGTTCCCCACGCGGATGGGCTGCATTGTGTGCTGCGAACGACCAAAAATCCACTATTGTCCGTGTGGGATCGCGAATTGTCTTGGGCGAATGAGATCCACCCGAGGTCCAACGAGCGGCGGGAATCCACACGGCATCGGATGAGCACGAGGCGCGCCGGGCAGATCGCGGGGTGGAATCGGTGCGTAAAGGGGGTTTTTCTGGGATCGACGGGTTGGTATACTTTGCGCTTGAGATAGGTTCGGGCAAGGGGATCGAACGCACAATTCACGCTTCGTAACAGACGGAGGTCAATGATGTTGACAAGGTACACGAGACTCTCGATGGCGTTCATGGTGTTGGCTTGGGCGGGGGCCAATTGTGCTTGGGCGGAGGTTCCGTCGTCGATCGCGCACCAAGGGGTGATTTCGGTTCAGGGTGAGCGGTTCACCGGGACGGGGACGTTCCACTTCGCGTTGGTTACGTCCAGCGCGGGAGTCAACCTCTGGACCAACGACGGGACGCAACTCGGCACGATGAATAGTCCCGACGCGGGCCTCACGCTTAACGTCGTGAACGGCGTGTATAACGTGGCGCTGGGCGCGCCGCCGACGGTACCGGTCCTTTCGGAGGCGTTTCTAAACGATGACGTCCTCCTGCGCATATGGTTTGACGATGGCCGCGGAAACGGCCTTCATCAGCTTTCGCCGGATGTCGTTCTATCGAGCGCGCCCTACGTGTTCCGAGCGTTGGATTCCGACGAAGCCGGCCATGCGCTGGAGGCGGATAACGCCACGACAGTCGGCGGTTTCGGTCCGCGCGAGCTCACACCCGCGGGATCGATGTTCGCGTACGGTGGGGTCTCAGCGCCGGTCGGCTGGCTGGTCTGCGACGGAGCCCAGGTGAGTAGGGCGACCTACGCCGACCTCTTCGCGGCGATTGGAACTTCGTACGGCAGTGGGGACGACTCCACGACGTTTCATCTGCCGGATCTGCGCGGGCGTTTCGCACGCGGCGTTTCCGGTGGGTCCGGGAACGATCCCAACGCAACCCAGCGCACGACCTCGAACGGCGGCGGCAACACGGGCAACAACGTCGGCTCGCTGCAAGCTGACGCGACGAGCCGGCCCAACTCCAACTTCACGACGAGTTCCGCATCCAACCATACCCACTCGATCAGTTCGGTGTCGTCGCACTCGCACAGCAGCAGCGGCGGGTCGCACACGCACCTCGATAGTTTGCGCGAAAACGGAAACAACTCGCCCATCACTAACGATGCTGAGCACGGTTCGGGCAACTTCCTTGGCCTGCTAAGCATCCCGTCCGGCGGCTCCCACGGCCACACCATTGGATCGGCGGGTGGCCATGCGCACTCCGGGGGTTCGGGCGGTGGCCATGGACATTCCGTCACCGGCGGCGGCGACTCCGAGACCCGACCGGCCAACGTCTACGTCAAATGGATCATCAAACACTGACGTGCCTCGATTGGCGAACGGTCCGGGTCGGGTGGAAGACCGCGCGCTGGCGCTTGCGGCTTACGGCTGCGGGTTGAAAACCAATCAGATCGCAGGGCTTTCTGAGGTGAGTTCGTCGTGGGCGCCGGGTGAAGCAACGTCGGCGTGAGAC
>JAJDDS010000529.1 GCA_029260195.1 Phycisphaerae bacterium | reverse complement strand
CTCGAGTTGGTCCTCCCGCTCTCGGGCTTGGGTCAGTTCGTTGTCGACGGAGGCTCGATCGCTGTCCAACTGGATGCGTTGCGTAGCCACTTGTTCCGCCTCTGTTTTCACGCGTTGAGCTTCGCCCGCGACCTGGTCCTGACTTGCGTCGGCGCGCTCTTTCAGAGATCGGACCTGTTCGCGTTCCGCGGCGAATCGGGTTCGTTCCGCGGCGAGTTGTTGTTTCCGCGCCTCGATCGCCTGACGCTCGTCCTCAATCCCCTTGCGCTCGCTGCCGGTTCGATTGAGTTCCTCTTTGAGCAGAAGTCGCTGGGCTTCGACTTGTTCGCATTGGTCCTGAACCTTGCCTCGCTCTTTTTCGAGGCGTGCCCGATCAGCCTCGATGCCCTCGCGCTCGGCTGCGAGCCGCTGTTGCTCGGACGCGATTCGGGCTTGCTCAGTTTGGGTCTGGTCGTGAGTCTGGGAGAGTTGTGATCCCCGCTCGTCGACCTTCGCCCGCCGAGTTTCAACCTCTCGGCGATCTTTTTGAAGGATGGCATGTTCCTGGTGCAGTCTCTCGCGATCACGATTCAGTTGTGTGCGTTGCTCTTCGAGTCGCTTGAATGACTGTGCCTGCTTATCGAGCTCTTGTTTCGCCTGGCGCAGTTCGACCCGTTGCTGATCGAGCTCGCCCGCGCCGGTGGCCACGGTAGTCTGACGAGCCTGCAATTCGCCCTGCTGCTGCTCCAACGACCGGCGCAGTTCGTCGAGTTGTTCCCGCTCAGCCTGAACCGCGTCCAACCGACGATTGTATTCGGCTTCGGCACCGGTGACTTGGTCAACCTGTTGCTCAACGTGCGATTCGCGTTCGCGCGTTTTTTGGGCGGTTCGTTCGATCTCCCCCTGGCGCGCGGCGAGATTCTTGGCTGCTTCCTTGATGCCGTCGGCGTCGGCGCGGAGACGTTTTCGCTCGTCTTCGACGGTTTGGCGTTCGGTTGCGAGGGCATTTCGTTGCGATTCGATTTGGGCTTGGGCTTGCCGCTGGCCGGCTTCGCGTTGGTTGAGGTCTTCCTCGCGAGCGCCAAGTTCCCCGGCCCGCTTGGCGAGTTCGACGTCCTTCTGGGTCTGTGCGGAAGCGTGGTCGCCCAGTTCCCGCGCGCGCTTCTCGATCGCCGCCTTCTGTGTGTCCAGTTGCTTCGCCGACTCCCTCAGCTCGGTGTCGCGAGCCGTCAGCGACTCCCGCTGTTTGGCGACTTCGGTCTCGCGCTTGTGACACAAAGCCGCTAGTTGATCGAGCTTGCCGACCTCGGCTTGGAGATGTTCAGATTGGGCGCTGAGCTCGGATTCCTGCTTCTTGTGCGTCGCGACGCCTGACTCTAATTGTCGGCGGGCGGCGGCGATGTCCGTCTCAGCCCGATCGAGATCGGCGCGTCTTTGCTCGATTTCTTGCTGTCGAGCGGCGATCTCTCGGCTGGCGATCTGTCCTTGCTCATCCCGCCGCCGCAGCCGTTCCGACTCAGCCCGCAGCTTCTGTGTGTCGATCTGGACGGACTCTCGGTGGGTATCGAGTTCGGCTTGGGCGTTTTTCTGTTCGGCTTCGCGTTTTCGGACGCTTTCCTCGCAAGCGCGCAGTTCACCTGTCCGCTTGGCGAGTTGGTCGTCGTTTTGAGCCTGGGCGGAGGCGTTGGCGTCCAGTTCCAGCGCGCGCTTTTCGCTCGCCGCCTTCTGCGTATCCAGTTGCTGCGCGGCGGACCTCAGTTCCGTGTCACGAGCCGTCAGCAACTCCTGCTGTCTCGCGAGATCGGTCTCTCGTTGGTTGCACGAAGCCGTCCGCTGTTCAAGCTTTTCGGACTCCCGCTGGAAGCGTTCAGTCTTGGCGGTGAAGTCGGATTCCCGCTTCTTGTGGTTCGCGACGTCCAACTCCAACTGTTGGCGAGCTCCGGCGAGTTCCTTCTCAGCCCGATCGCGGACAGCTTGGGCCTTTTGCCGTTCACCGTCGCATTTGACGAGATCCTGTTCGCGCGCGTGTGCTTCGGCAGTCCGCTTGGCAAGTTCGTCGTCTTTTTGGGTCTGCGCGGATGCCTTGACGTCCACCTCCCGCGCACGCTTCTCGATCGCCGCCTCTTGGGTATTCAGGTGCTTGGCCACGTCCCGGAGCTCAGCGTCGCGAGCCGTCAGCGATTCCTGTAATTTGGCGACCTCGGTCTCGCGCTTGTGACACAGAGCCGTTCGTTCTTCGAGCTTGCCGGACTCAGCCTGGAAACGTTCAGATTGTGCGCGGAACTCGGATTCCCGCTTTTTGTGGTCCGCGGAGTCCGACCCCAATTGTTGGCGAGACGCCGCGATGGCCTTCTCGGACCGGTCCAGCTCGGCGAACCTCCTCTTGAGCTCTTTCTCTCTAGAGGTAAGCTCGCGCGCGGCGGCCTGTCGTTGTTCGTCCCCGGCGCGCAGCCTCTCCGACTCGACCCGCAGCTTCTTGGTGTCAGCTTCGAGGCGCTTTCGTTCTTTGTCCGCCGTCCGGCATTCGGCTTCGAGCGCCCTTCGCTGCGTCTCGAGTTCCGTTTGTGCCTTCCTCTGCTCGGCCTCAAGTGACCGCGCGGACTGCTTGGTTAGTTCTTGCAGATCAGCGTCGCGCCGGTGGAGATCCTTCTCGCCGGCGATCAGTCCTTCGGCCCGCTTGGCGAGTTCGTCATCCTTGCGGGCGTTGGCGGTTGCATAGTCGTCCAGTTCCCGCGCGCGTTGGTCGATCGTCGCCTTTCGTGTATCCAGTTGCTTCGCCGATTCCTGCAGCTCGGATTCGCGCTGGTTGCACTGGGCGGTGCGTTGTTCGAGTTGGTTGGACTCGGCATGGAGCCGTTCTGATTCGGCGATGAACTCGGATTCCCGCTTGGCTTGCGTCGCTGCGACGCCCTTTTCCGCGCGCTCCAAATCGCCGAGCGCGCTCTCGAGTTCGTTCTGGCGGGCGGCGATTTCACGGCCGACGACCTCTCCCTGCTCATCTCGCTCGCGGAGTCGATCCGACTCCGCCCGCAGCTTCTCGGCGAAGGACTCGAGTTGATCGGACCATTGTTCCAGCCCCCCCCAAGCATCCTTGACAACCTGGTTCACCTCGTCGACGCGGGACTCGATGGATTCCAGGAGAGGATCGAATTGGGTTTCGACGTTCTCGGACGTTGCCGCGTTCGCGCCGGGTCCGGGCTTGGGTTTGTCCGATTCTTTTGGTTTTCGCTTGAACAGGCTACCCATTCAAAACCTCGGTCGTCCTCACGAACATTCGCCGCCCCTCATGGTGTCGGACAGGCCTTCGTCGCGTACGTCCGCTACGTCGCGTACCGGTGCGTTTGACGGTCTGAGAACGCTGCCGGTTCGGCGTGCGATAAAACGGCCCATCGGATGAGACGCTCATATCGTAAGATTCCAGCACGGAGCGAGCCCCGTGTTCTCTAGAGACTGTTCTAGTGATCGACATGCGGCGCCGCGCGATTGAACGAAGCCACACGGTTTGGTATTGGATTAAGATATGACTATGTTTGAAGCAATCGGCACGATGGGACCGCCGCCGACACCTCCGATAATGGAGCCGTTACGGCGCCACACGGACGAAGTCATGGCTGCATTGGCAGGCGCTCGCCGCCTGATTCGGACTCGGGTGGAGGAGATTCTCACCAAGCAGGCGGAATTGGACTCACAGAGCATCAGAATTGAACAATACCGCAGTGAGATGGATGAACGGGCAACGGCGTTGGACCAACGGGAGCGCGAGATCGCCACACGCTCGGCGGAATCCGATTCTAAACACGTCGCACTGGAAGAGCGGGAAGCTCGTTTGGCCGATGATTACAATGCCCTCACGGAAGCCAAGAAGAAGCTGGGGGCGGATCGATCGGCGATGGAGTCCGAACAAGCCGCACTGGAGCACCAGCAGCGTGCGATCGACGGCAGCCATGGGGAGCTGGCCACGCTGCGGGAGCGGCTGGACGCCGTACGCTCCGAGATGACGCTGCGCGAAGCGGCGTTGAGCGAACAGGAGTCGCAACTCAAAATCCGAGCGTCCGAGATCGACGGAATGCGCAGCGACATTCAGATAGTCAGCGAGCAGTTACGACAAGAGCGTGACGAGGTCGCACGCCAGCGCGATCAATTGGTCGCACGCACGGGATCGTCGGAGCCGGTCTTGGCGGCGCCCAGCGCGCCGACGGCAAACGTGCCCGCGTCACCTCCGGCGGACGGAGCGCGAATGAAAGCGCCGCCTCCCGTGAAGTCCGGATCGCCCGCTCGTGGTGCGCGTGGCCCCGCAGCCCCCGAAACGAAACAATCACCGACGGCGGACCAGTTCCGCAAGTTGCGTCGCGACGCGCGACGACGCATAAAGGGAATGAGCTAGCGATACGGTTCGTCGTGCGGACTCCGGCGGCGAAGGAAGAGGTAAACGAGATGGCGATTTCACTGTTCTCGCGTAAGAAGGGGGACGGGGCGAAAGGCGACGTACAGGTACGGACGCCGCGCCGCGTCGCCCCGCCCGACCCGTCACCGGATTCACTCCTGGCCGAGTTCGAACCCGCCGCGGCGATCGAACTCGACGGTGATCCCCTGATTCGGCTTCTGCAACTGAAACAGTACGCCGTGATCGTCAGGAACCGCGATCAGTTTCAGGCCCACGCCCAGGGCGCATCCGTGTTTCAGCAGGCGTCAGCCGCGCTGGAGAACACCTTCGCGCTCGTTCCGGACGGAATGGCCTCGCTGGGCGACACACTGAACGATCAACCGGACAGCCCGCAAACGGACGTTGAGGTCGGGTCGTTCAACATCGCGGTGCATGCGGTGACCAACGCGGACTACCAGCTCTTCGTCGACGACCAGGGCTATGAGAATGTGGACCTTTGGCCGGAGGCGATCCTGCCCTATCTGATCGAGTTTCACGACTTGACGGGTGCTCCGGGGCCGAGGTTCTGGCGGAACGGGCGGCACGACGCGCGCCGAGGGGATCACCCCGTCGTGGGCGTATGTTGGTACGAAGCCGCAGCCTACGCGGAGTGGGCGGGGCTGCGGCTGCCCACCGAAGCCGAATGGCAGATGGCGGCCAGTTGGCGCGTCAGGAGTTCGGCGGACATTCTGCGCCGCTTCCCCTGGGGCGACGCGCTCGAATGCACGCGGTGCAATCTGTGGAACTGTGGGGCAGGGACGACAGTCGGCGTGGCTGAATACACCACGGGCGCCGCTCCGAACTCCGCCCTGCAACTCATCGGGAACGTGTGGGAATGGGTCGCGACGGAGTTCGATATCCTGGCGGATGATCAAACGCCGATCGTCGGCGAGATGCCAATGATGGGCGTGCGCGGCGGGGCATTCGATACATACTTCGAGGCTCAGGCGACGAGCACGTTTCGCTCCGGTCAGATCGCGTTGGGTCGGACCCACAACACGGGCTTCCGTCTGGCGATCGATCTTGCCGACATGCCACTGTGGGACGACGCGGAAGGGGACGCATCATGACGGTTTCAGTCAGCGCATCGGAATGCCTGATCTGCCGGTGCGAGAACGCGGATGACGCGTTGTACTGCTCGGATTGTCTCGCACCGCTGTCGCTCACGCGGGAGTCGGTCGTCCAGGGCCGCGATCCGTGCCTGCTCACCGTGATCGGTGACAGCAATGTGGGCAAGACGGTCTACCTGGGCTACCTGCTCGATATGCTCAGCCGCCGCGCGGGCGACTACGAAGCGATTCCCAAGGGGCCGTTTTCGATTCAGTTGCAGCAGACGGTGATGAGTCACTTGGCCGCTCGTCAGTTTCCACCGAAAACGCCCAACGAGGTTGATCAGTGGCACTGGGCGTACTGTCAGGTTTCCCAGGATTCCGACGAGGGTCGGTGGTACGATTTGGTCATGCCGGACATGGCGGGCGAGTCGATCGCAGCTGAACTGGACGCTCCGGACACGTACACGGTCATCCGAAACCTGCTCGCCCAGAGCACCGGGACGATGGTGCTTGTCGATGCATCGTTGGCTGCGATGGGCAACGTTCAGACCGATTTCTTCGCGTTTAAGCTGATGAGCTACATCGATCAACTCGCGCAGCTGCGCGTCGGCGATAAGGTAGCGACGCCGGTGGCGATCGTGCTGTGCAAGAGCGACTATTGCCCACAAGCGTTCGATGATCCGAACACCTTCGCCCAAACCAATCTGAACCGCGTTTGGAATCTCTGTGAAGCGCGCTTTGAAAACGTCGCATACTTCGCAGCCAGCGTCATCGGCGCGATCGGTTTCGGGACGGATACGGAAGGAAACGTCACGACCATTCCGTTGCATTCGGCGCCCCGTGGAATCCTCGAACCTCTAGAATGGCTGTTGTCGGCGATATGACGCGAATTGACCGCGCAATTTTCACGTCGGTCCGGTCTATGTCGGGACAGGGCTACCGGATCGTGGCGGCTTCACCTGGGATCACGCTTGGCGAAAGGAAAGCCATCGCCAAGTCCTCGCCATCGCACGGTTCGATGACCGACGAGTCGGACGACGCGATCGGGTGGGCGTTTTACGAGTTGGTCTCTGGGCGGTACTGCGTCGCGCGGTCTCACCATCACGGACAGGAACAGACCGCCCGGGGCGGGAAATGCGTATTAACCCACTCTTTTGTGGTGGACCCGGACGCCTTGGGCGCGTTCGGGGGTAATCCATTCTCGTTGCTGCGATACGTGGAGGCGAGAAACGGGCTTGATACGTGCTACGACAAATCGGGGCACCTGGAACCGCTCGAGGTCGCGGGCGTGGGAGATCTCGCGCGAATCGCCATCGAACGGGTATTCACGATTCTGAAATTCGACGGCGCGGGATTCCTGCTGGATCGCGCGATGCAAGACGAGTGCATCATCGTGACGGGTCGACTCGATCACGGGCCGGACATCGTGGAGGGCCTGCTGCTGTCGATGCCGGCAGCGATGCGCGGCGCGTGCGAATTCACGATCGGCCTGAAATTCGCGCTGTCGCGACGGCGGCGCGTGATGCTGATCGGACCGGACCCAACCCGCGCCAGTCGCCTCGCGCGCGGGCGCAAGGTCACTTTGGTGTCGGACGTTGAGAAGCAGGCGGCGGCTGGGGAACCGAGCCAGTGGTCGTCGATGGTCGCGGACTGTCTTCGCACGAACAGGCTGGTTGACCTCGCGAATTTGACCAACGCGCCGTTCGACGAGGCGGCGTTGAGCGCGCTCGATGGGATCGCTCAGCTCCAGGTGCGTCTCAACCACGTGGACAGTTCGTCGACCGAGACGCTTCTAGACGCGCTCGGATCTGACGCAACCGCAGGGGGATCACCGATCGAGGCTTCTCTGGTCGAGGACTTCAATCGCGCTGCCCGGGGTATTCTGCTCAACCGCCTGCGGCATGCCGAGCCAGCCACCTTGAAGCGCCATTGGCCGGCGATACTCGCCGCCGCGGAGACCGACCCGGTGATGGCTGACTGCCGCAACGCGTTGCGCGAGCGGATTCCCGACTTGGACGCAGCGACGGTCTGCGTGAGCGCCGGGACCCGAGCGTGCGACGACCGCGTCGACAAATCCACCACGCCCTAAGACGAGACGCCCGCGAACGCGGCGAGTCCTCCACGGCTGCCGCGCGCGGAGGCGCGACGGGGAGCACCTTGTGAAACCCGCCCGGGTCGGATAGCATCGCGTGATTGTCGCGACCCGTTTGGTGAGGCCATGTCGAGTTCGTCGGTGACATTCAGTTCCTCGGACGATTCGTCGTCGGCTCAACTCGAGTTCGACACGCTGCTGGCGGTCTGCCGAAAGCTGTCTGAGCTCTCGCTCGACCTGCTGCTCAACGAGTTGCTCCTGCAGGCCCGCAAGCTGGTCCGCGCCGAAGCGGGCACGGTGTATCGCGTCGTCCCCGAGCACCGACTGGCGTTTTCGTGCTCGCAGAATGACGCCCGCCCAGACCTGTGCGTCACCCCCAAGCCGAACCAGGATCGCGGCACTAGCCTCAAAGGCAACACCATCCCGATCAGCAACGCTTCTCTGGCGGGGTACGCAGCCAACAACCGTGAGTCGCTCAAGATCGACGACGTTTACAGCCTGCCCGCGGACGTGGACTACCATTTCGACGGCAAATATGACAGCGCGACGGGGTATCGCACGCGGTCGATGTTGGTCATCCCGATGTTGGATCAAACGGAGAACCCGGTCGGCGTACTGCAGTTGATCAATCATCAGACCAGTGCGTCCACACTCGCTTCGTTTACGACGCGCGACGAGCAGATCGCCATGGCGCTGGCATCGATGGCTGCCATCAGCGTCCGAAACGCGATCCTGTTGGACGACGTGCGCAAGAAAAACGACGAGCTCAAACTCGCGCAACTCGAAACGGTGATGCGACTCGCGACCG
>JAJDDS010000528.1 GCA_029260195.1 Phycisphaerae bacterium | reverse complement strand
CCGCCACGTCGTTCGACAACCCCCAACCGCGAATGAGTCCGTAGACTCGATCCCCGGCGTTGACCGCGTCCGCGAGGCGCTTCAGCGCGACGATGCCCGCGCCCTCACCGACCACTAGCCCGTCGGCATCGGCATCGAATGGACGGCAGACGCCCGATGGCGACAGCGCCCTCAACTGGCAGAACCCCATCTGCGTGTACAAACATTCCGGCCGCGACACGCCGCCGGCCAGCATCGCGTCTGCCCGCCCGTCGCAGAGCGCATCGCACGCCAGTTTCACCGCGTACAGGCTGGATGCGCACGCGGCGTCCAGGGTGTAGCTCCCGCCGCGCAGGCCCAGCGCCGTTGCCAACAGACTCGCCGGGCGAGCCGTCACGCGCGCGTTCAGTGGCGAACTCAGCGCGTCGGCGCCGCGTGACTCATCGCCTCCGAGTAACGCATCGGCGAATGAACGACCCAGAACCTCACGCGTCAATCGCGACGATCCGTCCGTCGGTAGGGCGATCGCCGCGAGGACCACGCCGACCCGGCTGCGATCCACCCGATCGGTGGCTGCCTCGAACCACGCCTGCCGACCAACGTGCAAAACGAGTTGATAGACTGGATCGAGTTGTGCCAGAACGGCATCGTCCAATGCGAGTCGCGACGGATCGAACCTAAAGTCCTCGACGTAGCCGGCTTTGGTGCTGTAGCAGTGGTCTGCCGCGAGCTGCGCATCGTAGGCGTCGCGCGCATCGAGAATCCAGCGACCGGCTGGGACGTCACGGATCGAACTGACGCCGGATAGAACTTTGCGTTGAAACGCATCGAGATCGCGCCCGCCGGGGAACACGCCGCCCACGCCAACCACGGCGATCGGTAACCGTCGAGACGTCGACATCGTCACCCCGCTATGATCCGGCTGCGGAGACCGGATCGCGACCGAAGGCTGTCGCGAGCGATGGGTCCACCGTCCATTCAAACCCCTCCATCGTCGCGACCATCTGCGAATTCGAATCGAAAAACGCGACGTCCGCCGTGAGCCGATGCGGATCGGTACTTCGCGCCGTGAGCACAGCCGACAGTTCCCCAGCGGGAAGTGGCGACTGGTACTGGCGAAAACGTGCGCCGAAACTGGGCAGGGACACCGAACCGAGCGATTCGTGACACCACAGAATGCCGAGTTGCAGCCCGGCGTCGACAACCAGCGGATCGCCCAGCCAAACACTCCGCGGCGGATCAACCATCCACTCCGCCGGAGCGGGGGCTGAACGCACGAGCGCCGTCATCCCGCTTTCCCCGATCGACGCGATGCCGCCGATGGCGTGGAACTGAGGCCCATGGAAGAGGACTTCGCCGTAGATTTGCTCCGCCGTGCGCACGAACGGTGCTCCGGCATGGCGCGCCGGCGGCGTGCCGTCTGACGGCGCCGGAAGGGTCGCTGCAAGAATCACCCGCGCCCGTGCGTGCGATACCGTCTCGCTTCCGGATCCGCTGCGAAGCTCGACGTCGACCTCGTAAAACTCTCCCGAGCCGCGAAATTCAGTTCGCGCGGTTTCCCGCGATTCTCCCGCAGCCCGAATTTTCGATGCACCCACACGTAAATTGCAGGGCACGTCGCGGAGGAGGACGCCCTTCAAGACGCGGAAATCGTCGAATCCGTGGAGCAGCAATCCCGGGTTGTCGTGCATCGCACCATGCCCCAGCCATTCCATCACGATGGCTGTCGGCAACACCGGACGCCCGTCGATCACGTGCGAATGCAGGAATCCATGCCGCTCGATATCAAGACGCCGCTCGAACACCGTCGGCAACCCACCCGATGATCGCGGCGGGGGGGGGTTCACGATCGGCTCGGGGAACGGGTACCCAATGACGACCTCAGCCGCATCCCCGGCAGCCCGCGACATTTCCGCCACCATGCTCCGAGCCCCGGCGTCCAGCGGAATCAGCCCGATCCCAAGCCGCTCGAAGTCTCTTTTCAGCGATCCGGTGACCATGCCCCCATCCCACGGACCCCAATTGATGGACGTGACACGCCGAGTCGGATGCAACGTGCGGCAGCGCTGCGCGACCTTGTTCAGCACCTCGTTGGCCATCGCATAGTCCACCTGTCCCTGCCGCCCGAACCGCCCGGTGGCAGACCCGAACAACACGAGGTGTCGCAGTCCATCGGTGTCGATGGCGTCGAGCAAGTGCCTCAGGCTCGTCACTTTGGTATCGAAGACTGTCTCGAACCGGGCCATCGTTTTGTCAACGATCCACGCATCGTCGATGACGCCCGCGCCATGAATCAACGCCCGAACCGCACCGACACGCTTCTGAATATCTTCAACCGCTTCCCGAACCGCGCCCGCGTCGCGCAGATCGACCGAACGGTACACCACGCGCGAACCGGCTGTTTCCAGCCGTCCGATGTTTTCACTGATTTCGCGATTGGCGCGGTGCTTACGGTAGGCTGACTCGATGTCAGCCGGGCTCGGTTTCGCATTCCCCGAAAATCCATGCTCCAGCAGTGCTCGCTTCATCGCCGGCTCATCGCGCGCGCCTTCGAACCAGTCCGGCTCCGGCGAAGGGGCGGGCGACCTGCCCAAGAGTACCAGCGTCGGTTGACACGCTACGGCAAGCGCCAGCGCGGTTTCCGCCGTCACCCCACGCGCTCCGCCGGAAACAACCACTACGTCATCCGCACCGAGATCCAACCCCGCTTCGTCGGCTTCGCATTCGACTGTTTGCAGCCCTCGCCGCAACGCGCCGTCGAGCCCCACTTCGATCGGTGCCGCAACCCCCAACTCCCGAACAATGGCGTCAGCCGTCGCGTCGACACTGTCCCACGTCCTACCCACATCGAGTGCCTTGCAGCGCACGTCGGGAAATTCGTGTGCGAATGTCTTGGCCAGTCCAGCCAGCCCACCCTGAACCGGATCGAACGATCCATTCTTGAGCCCGAAGGCTCCGTCCATCCGCGAGACCGTCGCAAACAGGGCCCCTCCCGCCTCCGCCGCCTCGCCGAGAAGCTTGCAAACCCTCCGTGTCAGCGAGAACGCAGCCTTCAATGCGTCCTCCGACTCCGCGCTCCACACGTCCCCCGACATCTTCCGCTGGCGTGACAGGATGATCAGTCCACCGACTCGCGCGTCGCCGTTCTTCTTTCCGATTTTGACCGTCGGCCGCACCACGCGCGATGTAATGCCGAGCGCCGCCAACTTGTAACCAATCACTTTCGGCAGTGCCGTTCCGTCGTCGACGATCCAGATCTTTCGCCCGGTGGCCAATGTGATTCCACTTGCCTCCGGGGATTCGGAGAGCGCCACCGACCGCAAGACGCGCCGCTCGACCGTGCCTTCTTCGCGACACGGCGCGGGTGTTGGCGTCGTGCACGCCGGGACCGCCGCCGGGGCGCACTCGGTTCCCGTAGCCGGCGCCGCGGGGTGGGCCATGTACTCGATGATATTCCGCAATGTGCGCAAGCTGCCCATGTACGACGAATCGACAGCCTCCATTCCGGGGAATCGGCTCTGCACCTCGGCGAGAATCTCGACACGCTTGATCGAGTCGATCCCGAGGTCGGCCTCCAGATCCATGTCCGGGTCGAGCATCTCAACCGGATAGCCCGTCAACTCGGCGACGACATCGAGCAGAGTTGACTCGAACGCCTCCGTGTCGCCCGTGGGGTGAGACGCCGCGCCCGACCCGCCAGCTCCAAGCGGTGGTTCTTCCACGACGTCGGCGTCCGGCATCGATCCAGTCCGTGTGTAATCGATAATGTCGCGCAGCGTGCGCAGCCGGTCTGCCTGCTCACCGTTCAACGGCCGTCCCGTGCCGATTCGCCGATCCAGTTGCGACAGCAGATCCACGCGTCGCACCCGATCGATTCCCAAATCCTCTTCCAGGTCCATCGTCAAGTCGATCGACGCCGAAGGATACCCGGTGGTTTTGCTCACGATCTCGATCAGTGCGCGCTCGACGTCGTGCGCGGCCCGCGCGCCGGGGCTCGCTGATTCGACTGCCGGAGCAGCAACGACCGGCGCAGCGACCATCGGCGCGGGACTCGACATCGGCGGCATCGGAGTTACCACCGTCTGCCGCGTGCTTGGGCTAAGCCCCATCGCGTTCTCCACGAGCCGCTGCTGACTCTCCATCACCATTTGAAACGTCTTTTGCGCCGTGTCCTGCGTTTCCAGAAAGCGCTGGTGCGCGGCGGCGGTCTGCTGCTGCAGCGACTGCATCGCCCGCAGTCCTTCCTGCACGACCTGCAGTACCCCTGCCATCTGTTCGGGGGCGGGAGCGCTCTGCGCACGTTGGGTCGGTGAATCCTGCGTTTCAAGATTGCCGTCAGGCTTGGGGTTGTTCACGTCTTTCTTTCCGTTGTCGTTCATACACACTCGATTACGCTTCTCGGTACCGGCGGAACGGTAATTCGCTCCGGTCAGAGGAATCGACATCTTTCGTTGAACCGGCTCGGCGCACTCCGGCTCCCACTTGGACAGTGACACCGCCTGCCCGAGCGCCGCCAGCCGACCCAAAACGCGAGCCAAATCCGTCACGCCGCACCGGCGCCCGCCAGACGCGTCCATCGCCATGGCGGAGTGAACGCGATCGCCCAGAATGCCAAGCACCAGGCCAGTCAGCACCGACTTCGGACCCACCTCTACGACCACACGTACCCCGGCGGAATACATGTTGTCGATCTGCTTCGTGAAATCCACCGGGCTCACCAACTGGCGAGCCAGCAATGTGCGTGTCTCCTCGGGATCGCTCGGGTAGGCATCCGACGTGCAGTTCGCGTACACGGTCGTGTCACCGCCGGATATCTTCGCCTCACCGAGCGCAGCCGAAAAGCGCTGTCCCGCGTCGGCCATCAGTTCACTGTGGAATGCGCCGGATACGTTCAACCGAGTCGTCAGCCACCCGCGCGTTTCGCAGGCTTGCATCGCCCGATCGATTCCCGCTTGACTCCCAGACAACACACCTTGCGACGGACCGTTGCGGTGCGCCAACAGGACGGGGATCTTCTCCTCGCCGATCATACGTTCGATGTCGACCGGAGGCGCTTGAACAGCCGCCATCGTCCCCCGATCGCCGCCGTCACCAGCCATGAGCTCGCCGCGCACGTTGGACAGGTGTCGCAACGTGGCATCATCAATGCGCCCGGCTGCACGAAGCGCCACCAACTCGCCGTAGCTGTGACCTGCCATCGCATCCGCGTTGACGCCGAAGCGCGCCAGAACACGCCACATCGCCAGGCTCACCGCGCCGATGGCTGGCTGGGCGATGTTCGTGCGCGTCAACGCCGCTTGGTCAGACCGTTTGGATTCCGCCGACGTCGCAGCCGGATAGATGTGCCCGCAAATCTCGTGCTCGCCATCGGCTTCTGCGATTGCACGCATCGCCTCCGGAAAAACGCAAGCCAGGTCTCTGCCCATCCCCACGTATTGACTACCCTGGCCCGGGAACAGGAATGCAACCTTCCCGTCAGCAGACGACGATCCGTAGAAGACGTTTGTCGTCGTCCACGATGGCTCGTTCGGCTTGGCGCTCAGCGTGTGTTCAGCCTCTGCGAACAGTTTTTCCCGATCGGCGCCATGCTCGGCCACCAAAACCAGACGATGCGGAGCATCCGGGGCGAACGCCGCGCGCGACAGCTTCGCCCGGTAGGCGAATTCAATCGCGTCAGGCGACCCGGCCAAAAACGTCCGCCACGCTCGAACCTCGCCGCGGAGTGACTCATGACTCGCCGCCGAAAGCGACACGATATGCACCGACCCGTCCCAAGCCACTTCCGACGTTTGCGCGGATGACTCTTCAAGCACCATGTGGAAGTTGCTACCGCCGAACCCGAACGCGCTAACGCATCCGCGCCGACTGCGATCCTCCGGCGCCACCCAGGGCTTCGCCTCACCGTTCAGGTAGAACGGGCTCGACGCGATGTCCATCTTGGGGTTGGGCTCGGACACCTTGAGAGTCGGCGGCAAAACCTTGTGATGCAGCGCCAGCGCCATCTTGATCAAACCGGCCACCCCCGCCGCAGCCTTCGTATGTCCGATCTGTGACTTCACCGATCCGATGGCGCACCACGTCCCCTCCTTGCGGGACTCCCGATAGACCTTCTTGAGCGCCTCGAATTCGACAACGTCTCCGACCTTCGTCCCTGTCCCGTGTGCCTCGACCAGACCGATCGTGGCTGGGTCGATCCCGCCATAACGATAGGCTTCGCGAAGTGCCTCAGCCTGTCCCTCCGATCGCGGGGCGTAGATGCTCTGCGATCGCCCGTCGCTCGACGTGCCGATCCCCCGAATCACCGCGTAGACTCGATCTCCGTCGCGCTGGGCGTCTTCGAGACGTTTCAGTACCACCATCCCCACGCCCTCGCCAATCACCGTCCCGTCCGCGTCCTTCGAGAACGGACGGGCGTCACCGGTCGGCGAAAGCGCCTGCGTCTTCGAGAAGCACATGAACATGAAGATGTCGTTCAGCGCGTCCACGCCCCCCGATATCGCCACGTCCGTGCGCCCGGTGCTCAGTTCCATCATTGCCAGATAAACGGCGCTTAGCGAACTGGCACAGGCGGCGTCCACGACGCAGTTCGTCCCCCGCAGATTCAACCGGTTCGCAATTCGACCAGCCACGACGTTGCCAAGCAACCCCGGAAACGAATTCTCTTGCCAGGGAACGTATGCGTCGGAAATCTCCCGAACCACCGAATCGGTCACGTCATTCGGCACGCCGTGCGCCTGCATCGCCCGCCGCCAGATGGGATGCCCCAACCGCGCCCCCAATGGGATCACCAACTCCTGCGTCCCCGTTACTCCGAGGATCACGCTCGTCCGAGCGCGATCGAACTCACGATCAGGCCCGTAGCCCGCGTCCCGCAGCGCCGCCTTC
>JAJDDS010000527.1 GCA_029260195.1 Phycisphaerae bacterium | reverse complement strand
CCGTTGAGCAGTGCGACAAATCGCAGCCGGACCTCACGGTTGCGCTCGTCGGTGACTACCAGATCCTGGCCGATGCCCAAGTGATGCTGCCATTTGACGGCGGCTTCGTCGCCGATGGCGGGGATAGCGCCATCGGGGAAGGTGCGATCGAGCAGTGTCCAGGGGTTGTCGCGCTCTGTGTCCGACTCCGCCATCGTCGCGCCAAACGCGAATCCGCCGCGCTCGATCATCGCCCGCGTCGCGCCGACGATTCGCGGGTTGGTTGGTAGGTAGAGGTTGAGGCAGCTCGATTCATCGCCGTCGCGCAGTCGAAATGGCCACACCCGTGTTTCGGGCGGTATCGCCGACGCGTTGAGTGCTTCGCGGCCTTGGACAGTGTTCAGATCGTACTGCAATGGGACGGGCGCTGTGGCTGCCAACGTAAACCCGCCCGTGCCCGATCGCCTGTCGAGCGACGACGGGTCGACATCGATGCGAAACGCCTGCAATGCCGAGATGACGAATGTGGCTGACGCGATCAAGCCGATGGTGAGGAGGCTGCGCCCCGCGTGGCGCGGTGCGTTGCGCAAACCCAAGCGAATCATCGCTGTCCGACAGGATCGATGAACCGCTCCGCGCTGTTCCAATCGAAGCCAGTGATTCAAGCCGGCGAGAATTGCTACGAGCATGCAGGCGCCGCTGCCGAAAAAGGCGAGCGTTTCGGGAATCGCGTCGCCGACCATCGGTGCGCCCCCAAGCGCAAGCGACAGGCCGGCTGAGGTGAACGCGACGAATCTTGGGGACCGCTTGCGCCGCGCTGCGGTGACCGCGCGACCGGCTTTCACTGTCCCCGCCATGAGCGAGCGCGGTGACGAGCGTGTCAGCCCCCGGATGGACCAGCGAATCGCAAACAGCGCCACCGCGACGCTGCAGGAGTATCCAATGACAAGACTAGTGGCTGAGACGTGCAGCGTCAGGAACGGGGCGTTCACAGCGTCGGACCACCATGAGCGCAACCCCGCCAGCATCGACCAGGCGTACCCGATTGACGCGAGCAGACCGAGCGCTGCGCCCACGCCAGCCACCATCGTGCCGTCAACGACCAGGATGCGCGTCACGTGCCCGGGCGAAAAGCCCATCGCCAGTAATAACCCGATCTCGCCCGAACGGTGTTCCACGCCCAAACGGAACAACAGCGCGACCAACATCGCCGCCGCCACGATTAGAAACAGGCTGAACCCGATGAACAACCCGCCGAAGTCGGTGCTGCCGCGACCGGCTGCGATGGCACGTTCCCGGACCGGGTCAAATCGAAAGCCCAACTCCGCTATTTGCAAGTGCTTATGAAGCGCCCGTTCCATCGCCGCCGCCACCGTCTGCACATTCGCATCATGCGTCGGGTAGACGCGCATCGACGTGAGTTGCCCGAAACGATCCGCGTCCTCACCCCACAACCGCGTCCCATCGTCCAGCGAAATAAACGCCTTCGGTGTGGTCTGATGATCGTCCCAGTAGGCTTCATCCTTCTCGCGCACCTTGGAAAGATCAACCGGGAACGGTGGATCCCAGTCGGCGATGCTGTCGGTGTCGGTGACGCCGGCGTACTCCGGTGTGAATCCGGGGTCGTCAGCTCCGCCGGCCAACTGGACGACATCACGCAGCCTGAAGCTCGCCTGACGAGTTTTGAGCGCTCCGAATCGTCCGGTGACGAGGAAGGTGAGTGCGAGGCGATCGCCGGGCTTGACTCGGAGGTCGCTCGCAGCCCATTCATTGAGTATGAGGTCTCCGGAATCGATCGCCGCGCAGAATCCGCCACCGGCCAACGGCAGCTTCGCGGAGTCCATAGCGGCTGTGTCGAGCGCTGCGACCGTCGAGTAGGGAATGGCTGCGCCTTGATCGTCGCCCTCGATCGCGATTTCGTTTGCGAGGTACGTTAGAACGGATCCAACGGGGTCGTGGACGTGGACGATATTCTCCAAATCCACGGCATTGATGGCGCGAACCGCGCGTTCCGCGGGAGGTTCGATCAAGAAGCGGTCGCTCTCAATCGAAACGTATCCGTGATTCTCGGCCACGCGGATTCGCAGGCCGACGTCATCGGGTCGCCAACGCCCTTGTAGCATCTCCTGTAGTCGATCGGTGTCCGTCGAGGTGTCGGCGCCTTCGTCTGCGGCGACCAGAATCGTGTTGACGCGATCGTCCTGGCGCAGCAGGCGCTGTAGAGATTCCAATGGGACGAAAGCGTTGCGCGGCGTTTGGTGGCGCGGATTCAGATCGAGCGCGCCAGCGCCTGTCGCCGGGATGATCCCCTGAACCGTGCGGCGGATCGATGTCACGGTGTCGTCACGGCGTCCGAGCAACGTCTCGGTTGAGACGGTTCCGACCTTGCCCACGCGAAGGATCACGTCGTCGCCGACGGACGCACCCAACTCGCGGGCGAGCGGCTCGTTCAGGAGCGACCCGAACTCCCCCGCGAACCGTTCATCCAAGGTCGCGTCCGCGCCGATCAAGTTGGCATGTCCGACGCGTGCGCCGGATTGGGCGTTGTCGCAACTCGCCCGCAGAATGGTCACGGGAATCGCCGTTTGGAAACCCTCCGCGAACTCCGGGGCCGTCGCGATTCGATTCGCCAGGGACCGGTCAAAAAACCGCGTCGAACGCAGGGCGTGATCAGTACCCGCCAGTCTGGCCAACGCCAAGTCGCGCAGACTGGCGCGCATCGAGTCGCCCACCAGCAGTGCCCCGGTCAGCGCGGCGGTGGCGGCCATGACGCCGAGCCCGACGGCGAGATTCATCCGCCGATGAAATGCCAGGTTCCGTTTGTGGAGGGTTCGGAGTCGCACGATATCTAATGTGGTCGCAGCGTTCCGTCGACGAGATCAAATCGTCGCCCAAAACGCTTCGCCAACCGCTCACTGTGCGTCACCACGATCAACACGGCGCCATCGTCCGCGTGCATCTCCGACAGCAAGTCCGCGACGCCATCAGCCGACGCACGATCGAGGTTCCCGGTTGGCTCGTCCGCCAATACGACGACCGGCTGTTGGATCAGCGCCCGGACGATAGACACTCGTTGGCGTTCGCCGCCGGACAATTCCGCCGGCCGATGATCGAGACGATCGGACAATCCAACGCGGTCCAGCAGGGCCCGCCCGCGCGATTCAGCCTCTCCGGTTCTGTCGCGGGCGCCGTCGGCCAACGTCGGCAGGAGTACGTTTTCCAGTACCGAGCACTGCGGCAGCAAATGATGCTCCTGGAACACGAACCCGATCCGGCGGTTGCGAAACCGCGCCAACTCCCGCTCGTCCAACGAGAACGGGTCGCACCCGTCGATCGAAACCTCGCCCGAGCTTGGCGGCTCCAATGTGCCCAGGATGTTCAGCACGGTGCTCTTGCCAGATCCCGACGGACCCATGACGACGGCGGACTCTCCGGTGTCCAACTCCAGCGAGACGTCGAGCAGCACGACCAGATCATCCCCGCGCGTGGGGAATCGCTTACCGATCGATCGAGCGATCAGCTTGGACACGATGCACACACCTCCTGGTAGATCGCCCACGTTTCATCCGCCATGACCCGATCGGTGAACGACTCCCGCACCGCGCGACGTCCGGCATCGCCCAGCCTGCGGCGCAACGTTTCGTCATCGATCAATCGCCTCAACGACCGGTCCAGCCCCTCGCCACCGTCGGAATCGTACAACAAACCGCCTCCCGTGGCTTCGATCAACTCGGGAAACGACCCCCGTCGTGGCAAGACCACCGGCACGCCGGCTGCCATCGCCTCCAAAACGTAGAAGCCCTTGGCTTCATGGTACTCGGCTGGTACGCACACAGCGTGGAGAGAACCGAGAAACGCCAGCTTCCGTGTGCGGTCCACCTCACCGACGTACTCGAACGCGTCGTCGCAGCCGCGCTCGGCGATCCGTCGTCGCGCCTTCTCGTAGTACGCGCGGTCCGCCCCGCCGAGGTAACCAGCCACCCGTAGGCGGCAGTTTGTTCCGGCTGACCGTAGGCGAATGAACGCGTCGCAGAGCGCCGCCAGCCCTTTCTCCGGGCAGATGCGTGCCAGGTAGCCGATCGTGAACGGCTTTGACGTGGGCGTGGGCGGCGACTCGAAATCACCCGCGCGGACGCCCATCGGGACGTAGCTCACGCGGTCGCGCGGCAAGTCAAAATGGCGCAACGCGTGCGTTGCGTAGTATCGCGTCGGCGCGACGAACCGGTCGATGTCGGCTGCTCCGCTCACGACCAACGCGAATGCCTCATCCCTGTGCGGTTGTGGCAGGGCGTCTAGAAAAATGTCCTCCCCCGCGAGCGTGCAGACCACCGGTATCCGCAGCGCCGCCTTCACTGCGCCAGCCGTTCCGACGAACATCAGGTTGGGTAGGTTGACCAACGACGGTCGCAGTTCGCGCAATGTGGCGATCAACTTGTCCAGTTCTTTACGTTGCGCGCCGTCGGGACCGCGCAGGACCGAGACGGTCATCTGACCTAGATCTTCCGCCCTCGTGTTGGCTGCGAATCGCCCGACGCCGCGCAAAAGCGCCGGCGCGTCCAGCAAGCGGTCCAGCGCCTTCGGCGTGTGCTGAAAGAACGCCGACTTTTGCTGCAAGTAGGCGTTGATTCCACCGTAGTGGACGCGACGTTGGCTGACGTCGTGCTCGTCGGTGCGGATCGGCGTGTACAGCGGCATCAAGACCACGTCGCGACCTTGCTCGATCAGTGTGGCTGCCAGACGGTTGTCGCGCATGCAACTGCCGCAGTACACCCCTCCCGCCCCGGCGATTAGATACGCGACTCTCATCGATCCGGTGTTCGCCTCGCGCCCGACGCCGGTGCGTTCACGCTTGGCGCGCAAGAAAAAATCGCCGGCGCCCAGGTGTCTGTTCGCCGACGATTGAATGCGTGTCAAGTGCGGGTTCAACGATCGCTCGACGTCTGCAGCCATCCGGTCCGATCGGCCCGCAAGACGCGGAAGTCAGCCCAATCGACATCGGTGTCGAGATCATAGTCCGCCATCTCGCAGACCGGCTCTTCGTACGTCCCACCCTCGCCCGTGAAGCAGCCTCTGAAGAACCGAACGTCGGCGGTATCCACCACGCCGTCGCCGTCGAAATCCGATCGCCTGGGCAGCACGAAGACAGTGTGTACCAGACAAGTATACGTAAACGGAATCGCGTTGGGCGGATCACCGATGAGATGCTCGCCGGCCCACTCCATCTCGATCCGACCCGCCGTCTCCGC
>JAJDDS010000526.1 GCA_029260195.1 Phycisphaerae bacterium | reverse complement strand
CATCAACGGCAACGGGATGCACACCAACATCTCGCTGACCCAAAACGAGAAGAACCTCTTCCACGACGCTAACGGCGAGGACGGCCTATCGCAACTCGGGTGGCAATTTGTCGACCGCATCCTGCACAGCGCGCCCGAAATCTGCCTCGTGCTCAATTCGAGCGTCAACTCGTATCGCCGGCTGGATCCCGCCTACGAGGCCCCGAACCAGATCAAAGCATCCGCCGTCAATCGTGCGGCGATGGTTCGGATCCCCCTGGCGAACGAGAAGTCGGCGCGGGCGGAGGTGCGCTCCATCGCGCCCGATGCCAACCCGTATCTTCTGATCCACACCTTGCTCAAGACCGGACTTGAAGGACCTCTGCCCGAGGCCGACGACGCCGATGGAAAAAGAACCCGGACACGCTTCCTGCCCGACAATATCTATGACGCGTTGCGCATCTTCAAATCAAGCCGCTGGATGATCGGTGTATTCGGCGAGGACGTGCACGGCAAGTATGCGGAGGTCAAGCAGATGTCCGCTGACCGCTGTCCACGCGCGCTCGGTAACCTGATCAAACGCAGCGAGGTCCGCTTCCACCACGAAGTCACCAATCAGTGGCTTTGGAGCAAGTTCTGATCCGGCGCGAAGAAACGGAATCGACAGTGTAGCGCGAACAGCACATGACCCCCGCGCGAGTCGCGTACGGGTGTTTCATTGGCGCGTGGAGGAAACCCACTCCGTGATGGCGCGCAAGCCTTCACCCTTCACCGTGCTCACGCGCCAGATCGGACGCTCGTCGCCGATGGCGCTCAGCATCTGCGCGTGCGTCGCGTCAGCCCCGTCGAGATCACACTTGTTCAAGACAAACTGCGTGGCGATTTCCATGATTCCCGCTTTGGAATACTGAATCGCATCGCCCGATTCGGGCATGACCAGCAGCATGACGTGGTCCACAACCTCGCGGATGCTCACGTCGGATTGGCCGGCGCCGACCGTTTCAACAAGAACGACGTCAAACCCGAACCCGTCGAGCAGTTGGATCACATTGCGGCATTGCGGACCCAGCCCTCCCAGGACCTCACCCGAAGCTATGCTGCGAATGAAGAATCCGTCCTCTGGCTTGCCGTGCATCATGCGAAGCCGATCGCCCAGCAGCGCTCCGCCCGTGATCGGCGACGTCGGGTCCACCGCGATGACGGCTACGTTCAGCCCACGCTCACGCAGATCCGCGCCGAGTTTTCCGATGAACGAACTCTTGCCCACGCCCGGCGCTCCGGTGATGCCGATGATCGTTGCATTGCCCTTCGGCGGCGACCATCCGTTGAGTTCGCCGCCGCGCTGAATGTGCGAGATCAACCGCGATAGCGACAGCGGGTCACGCTTCTCGTACCCGGCGATCAACTTACGCGACGCCGGCGTATCGCCCTCGGACGTTAGCTTCTTGATCGCACCGACGATGTCGCCCACGGACGACCCCGGATTAAACACAGCAGCCACCCCCATCTCGCGCACCGCCTCATGGTCCTCCTCGGGCACGATCCCACCCAACAGCACCGGGATCGACTCGACGCCCAACGCTTGCCGGTACTTCAGCAGTTCGGGAATCACGGTCATGTGCGCAGCCGACAGCAGGCTGACCCCGACAACGTCGACGTCCTCCTGCATGGCCGCGTACATGGTGGCTTCGCACGTCTGCCACAACCCTGTGTAGATCACTTCGAACCCAGCCTCGCGAAAACTCCGCGCGAGCACCTTGACCCCACGGTCATGCCCATCAAGCCCGATCTTAGCGAGTAGTATGCGTGTGTTGCTGTTCACAGTTGTCACCGACTAGAGTCCCATGCATTCGGAAGTCCCGTACAGATGATCGACACTAGCCCAGCGTTTCAACGCTGAGACCACGGCGATACGCGAAGCGCCAGCGACGAATCGTCACGTGGGCAAGCCCATACTCCCGCGAACGAGTTCGCGGACTTCCGTCGCTGTCGCAACCGCTTTGGCGGCGTCATCCGCGTCGGCGGTGACGCCGGGATAGCGAACCTCAATCCCCATGTCGGTCAGGGCGTTCACCCATTGCCGGAGCGCTTCCCACGCCGGCTCCAGCGGTGTGGCCAGACTCAAAATCGCTCCGAGGTCGTGAGTCTTGGGGAACTCGAGGCCGCCTTCAATCAAGCGCGCCTTCAGGTACTTCTCGGCGCACTGCTGGGCGTGGAATACCGCCGCGTCGAAATTGGGCTCCGGCGTAGCCTGCGCCTCGCGCTGCGCGGTAAGCCAATCACCCTCCGCCTTAGCGATCCACTCAGCGGTTATCGGCTTCATAGAGTACCTTACCGTCCCGGACAATCTCTCGCAGGAACGGGTCTCCCATATCGACACGCTGGCGCACCTGATCCGGGGATCGTACCACGATATCCACCGGGAAGGAGGGCTGCAACGCGTTGCGAATCCGCGTGGCCGTTTCCCAACTCTTGCCCGCGTACGGAAGAACCACCATCAAATCAACGTCGGAATCGCGATCCGCCCGGTCGCGGGCATACGAACCAAACAGGATGATGCGCGCCGGCCGAAACTCCCGCGCGATCCGATCCGCAAAGCTCTGGATATCGTTCGCCGCAACCACCGCTCGCGCCTCCTACTTGGACACCTTCCGTCCCGTCACCCTCCCCGGATACCATCCCGTGTATCACATCACATCAGGCACCTCATCGCCGCCGATCCGACGCATCCGGTTCATTCGCCGAGTCGTGCCTCAGCGCTCGGCGATAGCCGATTGTTTTGCGCCACAACGCGGCAGGAAAATAGAACAGGGAACCCAGCACAACGCCGGTAACTGTAATCGCCGCAGCTTGGCCTAGCCTTTCGGGAAGTCCTGTCGCAAGTAACGGCCGCCCTTCGTACATGGAGACTGCGAGGTTTGCGGCGATCGCGAGCGAAATGCCAAGGATGTGTGCTCCCTTGAAGCGGAGCTTCAAGGTGAACACCAGTGTCACTGCAATGGCAATGATGCCTCCAGGTACCAGGTAATCTGAAAGTGTCGGCGTGATACGGGGTGAGCTAGTGTCACGGGGATGAACTTCTGTTCTCATTCGGGATTGGTTGAGCAGTGCTTCGAGGGAGTGGTGACCACCCAGTGCGGCACGTTCTCCCGGAGTGCGTCCGTATTTCTCGCGAAGAGACGGATCCGCACCATTCCGGAGAAGGAGCTGAACGGCTTCCGTGTGTCCAAAGCCAGCGGCCCGATGCAGTGCCGTTCTTCGCAGGCTATCTCGCCCGTCCACGTCGGCGCCGTGCGCAAGTAGCACGCGAATTACATCGAGGTGTTGCTCCGTTGGTGACACCGCGTGATGAAGGGGTCGCCATCCGAGTGCATCTTGTATGTTGGGGTCGCCTCCTTCCTCCAATAGCACGCGCAGGACTAGCGGGTGGTCCTCTCGAGTGGCCGTGATCACGGAGGTATGACCTGGCCCCGGAATCCGGAAGTTGGGATCAGCTCCCGCCGCAGTCAGGATGCGCGCAGCGTTCGTCCTGCCTTTGCCAGCGGCGGCGATGAGCGCATAGTCCAACTCCTCTTGAGTTCGTTCAGTTGATGCAAGTAGGCTCACCAGCCTCTCCGAGTCATCGGCGATCACTGCTTGGTTGAGAGGCCAGTCAATGGGGAGGTTCGCATGCGCCGGGACTCGCAGAACGAGAACGACACCGACCATAAGAACGCGAACGCAACATCTCATTGTCTTCCGCCGTACATCTGACACGTGACTAAAGACTCCTGGAAAAAACCCGGATCTCCGATGCGTCGAACCGTTGAAACAACGGCGTCGATGGGGACGAGCGGACGGCAGGCCCCGAAAAACAGGGACACACCGCTTGCTTGCTCTTTCCTCACCACTCCGGGCCGCCGTCGTAGGTTCCGAAGACGGACTTCATGGTCTCCATCATCTCGCCCACGGTGGCGTCGGCCTTGGCGGCGGCGATGAGCGCGGGCATTACGTTGCCGGCGTCGGATGCCACCGTTCGCAACCCGCTCAGCGCGTCGGCGTGGCGTTTCGCGTCGCGATCGGTTTTCAATTGCTTCAAGCGGGCGACTTGCACGTCTTCGACGTCCTGTCCGATTTTCAGGGTCGGGAGGCTCCGCTCATTCTCCTCGCGGAAATCGGTGACGCCGACGATCGTCTGCTCACCCGATTCGATCCGCCGGTTTTCCCGCATGGCGGACTCGGCGATCGCCCGGCGGAAGTAACCGCGGTCGATGGCTTTGAGCACCCCGCCCATGGCGTCGATCTGATCGAAGATCGCGTTGGCTTTCGCTTCCATCTCGTTGGTCAGCCTCTCGACGAAGTAGCT
>JAJDDS010000525.1 GCA_029260195.1 Phycisphaerae bacterium | reverse complement strand
TGCAGCCTGCCCGCTTGCGGCCGCGTTAGTGGCCTTCCACGGTTGTCGCGTTGCGGCACCGGCCGGCATTGAAACTCAACACCGCTGGCGCCATCAACGTGCTCGAGGCAATTGGCTGTGTGGCATCCTGGACAGAAGTGTAACCGGTAGCGGACCTGGGAAAGCAGCACATATCCGCAGTGCTGACAACAGTACCAACCGAGCGGGCAGACGAGCCCCCTGCTGATACTTGTCTTATCATTAAGATGTTCGTGTTGCGCACTCATTGCGATACGCTTCGCCGTAAGGTCGCCCGAGTAGTTCGTCGCGCCAGGCGTTCACCCGACTTGTGGAGCAACCTTTCGTATCCGCTGAACCCCGCCAAGTCGATCAACCGGATGCCACGATTCTGAGCACCTTTCATACGCGGGGTGTTGCTTGGGCGTCGCTCAGTGACGTTGGCAATACAGCGGACGGCGCCGCCCAAGTAGTAGACCTCGGACACGTCGACGGTCTGAACGTGAAATCCCAGCCCGCGGTAAATAGCCGCGGCGGCGGTGTCGAGTTCGGGGATGCCGTACACGGGCATGTACACCGTGCGCCTTCGGGCTCGAAAGTCCATGAGCACGTTGTTGTACGTGACCATCCAGTCCTGCGTCGCACCGACCAGCGCGGGTAGTCGGAGCACACGATAGCCGTTGGAGGCAACTAAGTGTGCAACGCTATCGAATCGCTCCAGAACCGCGTCGGAAAGGCACACGCCATATCCCAAGTGGTCCTTCAACCCCCACTCGTCGTCTTCGTCATCGTTCGAAAGCATTTCAGCCGCCATTCGCGGGCTGGACACCAGAAGCGTATCGTCGTCTATTGGCGTCAGATACATGTCAACGTGGCACCAGGGCACCTCACCGCCTTCATCGCCGACCAGGATGTACTCACGTCCGAAGACTCTCCGTAGCTCGTTCGCAAGTTCATCGTCTGATAGCGTGTGATTGTCACCCACAACGTTCGCCCCGACGAACACATGTCTCGTGTTGGATACCACGTTCCCACCTTCGACGTGTACGGAGCTGTCCAGCACGGACGGCATGAGCCGGCCCTGCCCGAGCACCTCGAGCGCGAGCAGGTCGTTAAGCTTCTCCGCCTCGTAAGTCCAGTCCCGAACCGGCACGAAGCTCTCCGCACGCCCGCGAAAACCTGCCGGCTGTCGAGAGATGCACCGGTCTCTTGCCCAGATGGAGAGCGGAAGCCCAACATTGATCACATGTGTGCTACGGCTCCGCAAGTACGGGCCCCACGTGTCTATGTATTCCTGCGCGGCGCGTGCGGACGGACAGATCACCGTGACTCCAGCGTCACTCGGGAGCGCTCCCAGCAGGTCTCGGTAGACCGGCTCCAATTCCGTGGCAAGGTCAGGGTCATATTGGAGCATGACCTCCGCGATCGCGCCTGTTGAGTCGGGCACAACGCCGGATTCCTCCACTGTCGCTGGTAACGCCGTCTGCCCTCGGGCCCGGTCGCCGGCCGCTGTGAGCGACAGGCCTACTACGATCGCAGCGAACAGAGGTCGTCTTGCCACTCGAGACTTTCTTGCTTTCACCAAAGTACTCCCTTGCCGGCGCTGCACTGAGCCGGCTACGCTCACCACCTCGCGAAACGGCGACGCTGCACGCTCGCTGGCGGCGCACGATGCACCGAACACCCGGAGATCGTCCCACTCCCCAATTAGTCTTCGCCGGCGCTGTGAAGGCGGGATGAAGGGCCCATGAAAATCCTTTAATGTCCAGGCACCGGCGCAGAAACCGCTTCCGGATGGCCTAGTTGCCTTTGCCCATCGGGGTTGGATAATGCGGGTGGTCAGAGCCAAGCCGCGACGGTCAATCGCGTGCCGAGACGACCGATGACTGAGAGAGCTAGCCGTCGCAGCGGTTGAGTTCTGGAGGTGTGTGCATGAGGCTGCTCGTCGTGGAGGACAATCCGAAGATGGCGGCCGTACTCCGCCGGGGGCTGATTGAGAACGGCCACGCTGTGGACGTCGCCAACAGCGGGCACGACGGCGAGCACATGGCCGCGACCGAACCGTACGACGTCGTCATCCTGGACGTCATGCTCCCGGACCAGGACGGCGTGCAGGCCTGCCGCAACCTACGACGGCGCAAAGTAAAGACGCCCATTCTTTTGCTCACCGCGTTAGCCACCACCGGCGATAAGGTGAAGGGCCTCGACGCCGGGGCGGACGACTATCTGACCAAGCCGTTCGAATTCGACGAACTCTTGGCCAGGATCCGCGCCCTGCTGCGTCGTAGAGACACGGAGGAGTCCTCATGCCTCAAGTTCGCCGACCTTGAGGCAGACCTTCTGACGCGCACCGTCTCGCGCGCCGGGCAGAAGGTGAAACTGACGACAAAGGAGTTCGCGCTGCTGGAGTACTTCATGCGCAAGCCGAATCGAGTCCTCACTCGCACATCGATCGGCGAGCACGTGTGGGACATGAACTTCGACAGCGACAGCAACGTCATCGATGTGTACGTCAGCATGCTCCGCCGCAAGGTTGATCGTGGGTTCGATCAACAGCTGATCCACACCGTCATCGGTACGGGCTACTGTCTCCGCCTGGAGGAAACCGGCGATTGAGGCCCGGCCCCGCGGGATCGAGCAATGTTACGACACGTTGGCACGCTACGATTCAGACTCACGGCGCTGTACGTCGCCGTCTTCGGTGTCTTGCTGGTCGCGCTTTTCACGACGATTCTCCTGGCACGTGAATCCGAGCTCCGCGAGCAGTTCGACGCCCGACTTGTTGATCGCGCTGAACTGATCGTTGAGCAGATCAACGTTGTCACCAAACAAAGGGTGGGATCGCGAGGTATCGGCAGGCTGCCGCGACGAGCAAACCCGTTTCGCTTTCCGGGGTATTATTTCCAGCTCCGGAACATGGATGGCAAAGTGCTGGAGCGTTCGCGAAGCCTGGCCGAACATACCCTTCCGATTCCAGACGCCGCTGCGAGCGACGAGCCACCTCTGGATCCCCTTGTGGAGACGATTCGCGGCGCTGGCGCCGACGAGATTCTAGGAGGTGAGGCGGGGCTCCGCGTGTTGACGGTGCATCACGTGGACTCCGACGAGGAACCGTTCTATCTGCAGATGGCTTTGAGCACGGCGCCTCTTGAGGCATCCATCGGTCATCTTCGCCGCCTCGTTTGGACGTGTGCGCCAGCGGCACTGATCATCGCAGCGATCGCTTCGTGGTTTCTGGCAGGACGTTCCCTGGCGCCGATCTCGCGCGTAGCTGCTGTGGCTGAGCAACTCCAGGCGGAGCAATTCACCGGGCGCTTTGAGGCTCCCGCCGGCAGGGACGAAGTCGCCGACATGATCGCGAAGATCAACGCCATGCTCGATCGCCTCTCAAACGCGTTCGTCTGCCATGAGAGGTTCATTGCCGACGTGGCGCACGAACTGAAGACCCCATTAGCAGTGCTGCTGGGGGAGGCCCAGGTGCTGATGCAGCAAGAACGCTCATCGGATGACTATGCCCGTTTCGTGGCCAATGCCCAGGACCAGGTTCGTACGTTGGCTCAGGTGGTCGACAGCCTGCTGACGCTTGCCCGGGCGGAAGCGGGGATCCCGATGGCGGACGTAAAGGACGTCATGCTCAACGAAATCGTAATGGACGCCGTCGAGCGGTGTGCCCCTCTTGCAGCTCAAAGGGAGGTGCGGCTGACCCCAACATTGGCCCTGCCCGACGTCCGTGAAACCGATCTGAGCGTGGCGGGTGACGCCGCGCTCCTGCGACTAATGGTCAGTAATCTAATCCGGAACGCAATTCGGTATTCCCATCCGGACGACGCAGTGAGCGTCACGGTCAGCACGAACGGTGACCGCGGGGCGATTGCGGTTCGTGACCACGGCTCCGGAATTCCCGATGAGTTCCTGGACAAGGTATTTGATCGTTTCTTCAGCGTGCCCGACGAGCAGTCAACTTTCAAAGGCGTCGGGCTCGGATTGGCCATCGTGCGGGGCGTTGCCCAACTGCACGGCGGCTCGGTGACCGTAGCGAATCATAAGGAGGGCGGGTGCGAATTCACCGTCCACCTGCCGCTGGCACGCGCCGCTCGTCAGTAGCCGCAGCCGTGCATTCACGTCCACAGTCTCGCGTCTCATCCGATCCCCGCTACGGAGCCTGTCGGCCGCCGCACAACCGTCTCGGCGCGGGCTCGGGCCGTGCCAAGAATGCAGAAACACCCCTGCCCGCAGACCACGTTGCGCGAACCGTCTTTGAAAATTAACGGATTTTAACCTCGATTTCAGAACGGCCTCATTGTGGCAGCGCATGATGAAAAGTGAAAGGAACAACGATGAACCAAGTGACCGCGACAGCCGTGCAGGGAATCAACCACATCGAACTGCGCGTGCGGGACCTGGACAGGAGCGCCGGATTCTATTGCGGGGTCCTGGGCTTCGTCCGCCGCGACGCCAGCCCGGCAAGCGACGTGTCGTGTCTGTGTGTAGGTGTCCCGGCGTCCGGGGGCGAGCGCTTTAGCGTGGCGTTGTCGGAAGGGTTTCCGGCAAGCGCCGAACTCACCGGGCTCGATCATGTGGGCCTAACGGTACCCACTGAGCAGGACGTTCGGGACATCTACGCGCGGGCACAGGAACTCGGCATTCGGGCGACCGCACCTCGAACGTGCGAGGACGGGCTTCGGACGTTTTTGTTCGATCCTGACGGTTACAAGTTCGAGGTTACCGCCAACGGTGGCGACTCTC